>JBFLYF010000370.1:0-2945 GCA_040756795.1 Pseudomonadota bacterium | reverse complement strand
TCGGCCGCCGACGCGCAGCACTTCGCCGCCGAGCTGGTGAACCGCTTCGAGCGCGAGCGCCCGCCGCTCGCGGCCCTCGCCCTCACCACCGACAGCTCGGCGCTCACCTCGATCGCCAACGACTACGGCTACGAGCAGGCGTTCGCCAAGCAGCTGCGCGCGCTCGGCCGCACGGGCGACGTGCTGCTCGCGATCTCGACCTCGGGCAGGTCGCCGAGCGTGCTCGCCGCGATGCGCGCGGCGCGCGAGCTCGGGCTGGCGATCGTCGCGCTCACCGGCAACGGCGGCGGCGCGATGGCGGAACTGCTCGGCCCGGCCGATGTCCACGTCTGCGTGCCGCACACGCGCACCATGCGCATCCAGGAAGTGCACCTGCTCGCGCTGCACTGCCTGTGCGACGGCATCGATTCCCGGCTTTTCGGAGACAGGAAATGAACAACCTGCGTCTTGCCCTGGTGCTCGTGCCCCTGCTCGCGGGCTGCGTCGAGATGGCGGCGGTCGGGGTCGGCGCCGCGGTGTTTTCGGCGGTGGATCGGCGCACCACCGGCGCGCAGATCGACGACGAGGGCATCGAGCTTCGCTCGACCAACCGCATCAACGAGCGCTTCGGCGACCGCGTGCACGTCAACGTCACCTCCTTCAACCGCAACGTGCTGATCACCGGCGAGGTGCCCGACGCGAAGACCAGGGCGGAGATCGAGAACATCGTGCGCGCCGTGCCGAACGCGCGGTCCACGACCAACGATCTGAGGATCGCCGCCCGCGCGTCGCTCGAGAACCGCGCCAACGACGCCGCGATCACCGGCAAGGTCAAGGCGCGCTTCGTCGACGCGGGCAAGTTCAGCGCGCTGCACGTCAAGGTGGTGACCGAGGCGGCAGTGGTCTACCTGATGGGCGTGGTCACCGAGCAGGAGGCCGCCGACGCGGTCGAGATCGCCCGCACCACCGGCGGCGTGCGCAAGGTCGTGAAGCTCTTCGACTACTGCAAGCCGGCCGATGCCGCCTGCGCCCCGCGCAGCAAGCCGGCAGCCGGCGAAGCGAAGAAGAGCGGATCCTAGCCTGTCGTTCGAGGACAAAATCAAGCCGCCCGGGGAGCTTGCGCGCCGGGCGGGCGCACTGGCGCGGCCGCTGGTATTCACCAACGGCGTGTTCGATCTGCTGCACCGCGGGCACGTCACCTACCTTGAGGAGGCGCGCGCGCTCGGCGCCGCGCTGGTCGTGGCGCTGAACGGCGACGCCTCGGCACGGCGCCTGGGCAAAGGCGAGGGCCGGCCGGTCAACCCGCTGGAGGACCGCATGGCGCTCGTCGCCGCGCTCGCCTCTGTCGACGCGGTCACCTGGTTCGACGAGGACACGCCGGCGGCGCTGATCGAGGCGCTCAAGCCGGAGGTCCTCGTCAAGGGCGGCGACTGGCCGGTCGAGAAGATCGTCGGCGGCCGCGAGACCCTGGCGCGCGGCGGGCGCGTGGTCTCGATCCCGTTCGAGCACCAGCGCTCGACCACGGCGCTGCTCGAGCGGATCAGGAAAGCTCGAGCTCGAAGCACAGCGCACCCGGCGTCGGGCGCGCGAGGTAGGGCCCGGTCTCGCGGAAGCCCAGGTCGCGGTAGAGCGCGATCGCGGCGCTGAGCCTGGGCAGGGTGTCGAGCAGCAGCCGGCGATACTCCCTGCGGCGCGCTTCCTCGATCACCGCAGCGGCGAGCCGGCGGCCGAGGCCCGCGCCGCGGTACGCCGCGCGCACGTACATGCGCTTCATCTCGCCGCTCGCGGCATCGAGGCGGCGCAGCGCCACGCACCCGGCGGCATTGCCGCCGGTTGTGGATCGGGCCGCCGCTTCGGCGTCGCGCGCGATGAGCAGCACGCCGCCGGGCGGCGCGTATTCGCCGGGAAGCGACGCCAGCTCCCGGTCGAAGTCCTGGAAGCACAGCGCCTCGGCGACCAGCTCCGCGTACTCGCGGAACAGCGTGACCGCATCGCGCAGGTCGTGTGGCGAGGCCGCGGCAGCGATGCTGAGCACCAAAGCATTCTACAATCGGCGCTTCGCGATGAAGCTGCACCAGCTCAAGATCGATTACGCCGCCGAGCAGGACCGCCTGCTCATGCTGATCGCCGCGAGCGAGAAGGTGGAGGTGCGCATGTGGCTGACGCGGCGCTTCGTCAAGCTGCTCTGGCCGCTGCTGGTCAAGCTCGCCGAGGAGGCGAGCCCGCGCATCCGCACGCAGGCGAACCCCGAGGCGCGCAAGGCGCTGCTCGGCATCGAGCACGAGCAGGCGGTGCGCAAGGCCAACTTCTCGCAGCCCTACGACGACAGCACCCGCGCCACCCCGCTCGGCGCCGAGCCGCTGCTGCTGGCGCGCATCCAGACCGGCCACGACCCGAGCGGCCTGCCGGTGGTGGCGCTGCACCCGGCCGAGGGGCAGGGCGTGACCCTGACGCTGGACCAGGTGCTGCTGCACTCGATGTGCCGGCTGCTGCAGGCGGCGGTGAAGAAGAGCGACTGGGACATGGAGCTCAAGCTTCCCGGCGTCGCGCCCGAGGAAACCCCGGAGCGCGCCCGCAGGACGATCAACTGATGTGGTTTCGCCTTTTGCTGGTGGCCGCGATCGTCGCCATGGCCGGTGCTCCGGCGCAGGCGCAGCGGCGTTACACGAACGAGGAGATCGTCGGCAGGATCGCGGAGTGCATGAAGGAGAGCGCGCCGGAAGACTGGAAGCGGCTGATCTTCACCCTGGACGAGAAGCCCGGCAACCGGGGCAAGGTGACGGGCTTGCACCAGGCGATCGCGGGCAGCGCCAACGGCGCGCCGCGCGAGATCAAGCCCTGCCGCCGGCCCGACTGGGTCTCCAGGGCGGTGCAGACCTTCCGCGAGACGCAGGACGAGAAAGCGCGCAGGTGGACGGGCATCACGCTCGCCATAGAGCGCGACGGCCGCTACACGATCAACTTCC
>JBFLYF010000037.1:0-14620 GCA_040756795.1 Pseudomonadota bacterium | reverse complement strand
CCAGATCCAGACCGATCGCCTTAAGCTTCATAGTGGACGCCCCCCTCGTGTGAGCTGGTTGAAGACACTTCCACTCTGGCACAACGATGCCGTAACGGGAGGGGGCGTCCATCCCATCGGGTTTTATACGCCCAACTGCTCCTTCAGCGGCTCAGCGGGGAAATGGAAGCGCACCGGGCCGTCCGGCAAGGACTTCAAGAACTGCTCGATGTACGGATCCTTTGAGGCGAGCAGCTCGTCGGGCGTGCCCTCGCCCATCAGCCTGCCCTCGGCGATGACGTAGAGGTAGTCGACCAGCTTCAGCGACTCGGAGACGTCGTAGGTGACGATCACCGAGGTGAGGCCGAGGGCGTCGTTGAGCTTGCGGATCAGCGTCGCGATGACGTTGAGCGAGATCGGGTCCAGGCCCGCGAAGGGCTCGTCGTACATGACGAGCAGCGGGTCGGTTGCGATCGCGCGCGCGAGCGCGATGCGCCGCGTCATGCCGCCCGAGAGATCCGCCGGCATCATGTCGCGCGCGCCGCGCAGCCCCACCGCGTCGAGCTTCATCAGCACCAGCGACCGGACCAGCTCCTCGGGCAGGTCGTGGTAGTGCTCGCGGATCGGGAAAGCGATGTTCTCGTACACCGAGAGGTCGGTGAACAGGCCGCTCGACTGGAACATCATCCCCATCTGCTTGCGCAGCGCGTAGAGCTCGTCCGAGCCCAGCTCGTGCACCACCTTGCCGTTCACCCGCACCGCGCCGCGCTCCGGCGCGAGCTGGCCGCCGATGAGCTTGAGCAGCGTCGACTTGCCGGTGCCGCTGCCGCCGAGGATCGCCACCATCTTGCGCCGCGGGATCCTGAGCGACAGGCCGCGGAAGATCGGCAGCTCGTCGTAGGAGAAGTGCAGGTCCGAGACTTCGACCAGATCCGCGGCGCTCGCTTCCATCGCCGCGAGTCTATCAGCCGCCCAGCGCCTTGTAGAGGTCGGCGACCGCGGCACGTTGCGCGCGGAGCGCTTCGTAACGGGCAATCTCCGCGGCGAGCAGGTTCCTCTCGGCGTCGATCATCTCGAGCTGGCTCGCGAGGCCGTTCTCGTAGCGCAGCCGCGCGAGCCTGAGCGCCGTGACGAGCGACGCCGCGCGCTGGTCCTCCGCTTCGAAGCTCTCCCGGGCGCGCGTCTGCGCGGCGAGCGCGCCGCGCACCTCGCGGAAGGCGTTCTGGATCGCGCCCTGGTAGCGCGCGACGAGCTGGCGCTCGCGCGCCTGCGCGGCCTCGGTCTGCGCCTGCAGCCGCCCGCCGGAGAAGATCGGCTGCGCGATCGCCGCGGCGAGGCCCCAGATCCCCGCGGGGCCGGAGAAGAGGTTGCGCATCGCCGCCGCCTCGGTGCCGAGATTGCCGGTGAGCGAGATGGACGGGAAATAGGCCGTGCGCGCCACCGCGACGCGCGCGTTGGCCGCGATCAGGCGCTGCTCGGCTTCCACCAGGTCGGGCCGCCGCAGCAGCAGCTCCGAGGGCAGCCCAGCGGGAACGACCGCGGCCATGGCTTTTTCTTCCGCACCTGCATTCCTGCGAATTGAATTCTCGAAGATTTCCCTTGGGGTCCGGCCCAGCAGGACCGAGAGCGCGGCTTCCTGCGCGTCGCGCTCGCGCTCGAGCGGCGGCAGCTGGGCGCGCGTCGCCGCGGCCTCGGCCTCGAGCTGGCGGAACTCGAACTCGGAGATCAGGCCGCCATCGAAGCGCTTCCTCTGCAGGCCGAGCGCATCCTCGCGCAGCGCGAGCGTGCGGCGCGTCGCCTCGACCTGGCCGTCGAGCGAGCGCAGCGCGAAATAGGTCTTTGCCACGTCGGCGGCGAGCGCGATGCGCACCGTATCGCGCGCGGCCTCGGTGGCGAGCAGGTCGGCGCGCGCGGCGTGCGCCGTGGTGCGCAGCCGCCCCCAGAGGTCGACCTCGTAGGCGACGTCCAGCGAGATTCTCGTGTTGTTCAGCTCGCGCGGCACGCCCGGGGGCAGCAGCCCCGTCTGCGTCGACGAGAGCGTGCGCTTGCGCACCGCGTTCGCGTCCACCGTCGGATAGAACGAGGCCTCGGCGTCGCGTACGAGCGCGCGCGCCTCGTCCACGCGCGCGATCGCCACGGCGAGATCGGCATTCGCCTTCAGGGAATCCTCGACCAGCGAATTCAGTGCCGCATCGCCGTAGATCGCCCACCAGCGTCCGTCCTGCACCGCCGCCGGCGCGGATTCCTTCCACGCGGCGGGCAGCTCGACCGCCGGCCGCTTGTAGTCGGGCGCCGCCGCGCAGCCCGCGAGCAGCAGCAAGACCAGGAATCTATTCATGGCCGTGCGGCGCATGGTGCGCGCCCGAAACGTGCTGATGAGCCACCGTTCGCGCCTGCTCGATCTCCTGCTTGATCTCGGCGGTGCTGCGCTTCTCGGTCAGATGCCGGTCGGTCATCAGCTTGAAGAACATCGGCACGAAGAAGATGGCGAGGAAGGTCGCCGCGAGCATCCCGCCCATGACGCCGGTCCCCGCCGAGATGCGCGCGCCGGCGCCGGCGCCGGTCGAGAGCGCGAGCGGCAGCACGCCGAGGATGAAGGCGAGCGAGGTCATCAGGATCGGGCGGAAGCGCAGCCGCGCCGCCTCGACCGCCGCGGCCGCGGCCGAGAGGCCCTGGTGGTGCTTCATCACCGCGTACTCGACGATCAGGATCGCGTTCTTGGCCGCGAGGCCAAGGAGTGTCACAAGACCGATCTGGAAGTAAACATCATTCGTCAAGCCCCTCAAGTACACGGCAAGCAAAGCGCCAAAGGTTCCAAACGGCAGCGCGAGCAGCACCGAGAGCGGCAGCGACCATTTCTCGTACTGCGCCGCGAGGATGAGGAACGCCATCAGCGCGCCGAGCGCGAGCACGATGACCGAGGTCCCGCCCGATTTCTTTTCCTGGTAGGAGGCGCCGCTCCAGTCGAGGCTGAACTCCGGCGGCAGGACTTCTCTTGCGATGCGCTCGATTTCGGCGATCGCCTCGCCCGAGCTCACGCCCGGCCTGCCGCCGCCGAGGATCTGCACCGCCGGCAGGTTGTTGAAGCGCGTGAGGGTCCCCGGGCCGGCCGAGTACTCGATGCGCGCGAGCGCGTGCAGCGGCACCATCGAGCCCGCGGCCGGGCCCTCGGTCGCGCGCACGTACATCGCGCCGGCATCGCGCGGGCTGTTCCTCTGGCGCGGCTCGGCCGACATCAGCACCTGCCAGCTGCGCCCGAACTTGTTGAAGTCGTTCACGTAGTACGTGCCGAGCGTGGCGGCGAGCGTGCTGAACACCTCATCGAGCGGGATCCCCAGGCTCTTCACCTTCTCGCGGTCGACGTCGACGAAGAGCTGCGGCACGTTGGCGCGCCAGAAGGTGTTCACCATCGCGATCTTGGGGCTCTGCGAGGCGGCGGCGATGAATTGCTGCGTCACCTCGTTCAGCCGCTGGGCGCCGCCCTCACCCCGGTTCTGGATGTAGAACTCGAAGCCGCCGGCGGTGCCCAGGCCGAAGATCGCGGGCGGCGGGAAGGCGAACGTCAGCCCTTCCTTGATGTGCCCGGTCTTGCCGAAGAACTCGCCCACCAGCGCGCCTACCGGCATCGGCCGCTTGTCCCAGTGCGTCTGGGTGACGAAGATCGTCGCCGCGTTCTCGCGGAAGACGAAGCCGCCGGCGAAATCGAAGCCGGTGAACGCCATCACGTGCTCGTTGAACGGGTTCGAGCGGATCGCGCCCGAGACCTGCTCGACCACCTTGTCGGTGCGAGCGAGCGTCGCGCCGTCGGGCAGGATCACCGGCGCGAAATACCAACCCTGGTCCTCGTCCGGCACGAGCGACCCGGGCACCGCGCGCCACAGCACGCCCGTGATCGCCACCATGCCGGCGAAGAGCGCGAGCGCGATGCCGCCGCGCCGGATCATCCAGGCGACGCCGTTCTCGTAGCGGTCGACCGTCGCCGCGAAGCCGCGGTTGAATGCGCTGAAGAAGCGCCCCGCTTTTCCTTCTTCTTTCTTCAAAAGAAAGACACACAGGGAGGGCGTAAGCGTGAGCGCGACGAAACCCGAGATCACCACCGCGATCGAGATCGTGACCGCGAACTGCCGGTAGAGCTCGCCGGTCAGCCCGCCGAGGAAGGCGATCGGGATGAACACCGCGCAGAGCACCAGCACGATGGCGATGATCGGGCTCGTGACCTCGTGCATCGCCTTGATCGCGGCCTCGCGCGCCGGCAGGCCCTCCTCGCGCATGATGCGCTCGACGTTCTCGAGCACGACGATGGCATCGTCCACGACGATGCCGATGGCGAGCACCATGCCGAAGAGCGTCAGCGTGTTGATCGAATAGCCCAGCATGAACAGCCCCGCGAAGGTGCCGATCAGCGACACCGGCACGGCGGCGAACGGGATGAGCGTCGCGCGCCAGTTCTGCAGGAACAGGAACACCACCAGGAAGACGAGCAGCATCGCCTCGGCGAGCGTCTTCACTACCTCGCGGATCGACACCTCCACGAACATGGTGGTGTCGAACGGGATCGCGTAGGCGAGGCCGGCCGGGAAGCGCTCCGCCAGCTCGGCGATGCGCGTGCGCACCGCCTTGCCGACCTCGAGCTGGTTGGCGCCCGGCTGCAGGAAGATGCCCATGAGCGTCGCCGGCTTGCCGTTGTACTTGCCGAAGAAGCTGTAGTCCTTGCCCGCGAGCTCGACGCGCGCCACGTCCTTGAGCCGCAGGAGCGACCCGTCGCCGTTGGCGCGCACGACGATCTCCTCGAACTCGCGCGGGTCCGACAGCCGGCCCTTGGCCGTGACGTTGTAGACCAGCTCCTGCGGACCCCGGGTCGGCGACTCGCCGACCTTGCCGGCGGCGAATTGCGCGTTCTGCTCGTTCACCGCGCGGATCACGTCGCCCGGCACGAGCTTCAGCTGCGTGAGGCGATCCGGCCGCAGCCAGATGCGCATCGCGTAATCCTTGGCGCCGAAGATCTGCACCAGCGTCGTGCCCGGGATGCGCTTCACCTCGTCGAGAATGTTCAGCGTGACGTAGTTCGAGATGAAGACATCGTCGTAGCGGCCCTCGGGCGCATAGAAGGCGAGCACCTGCAGGAAGGCGGAGGAGCCTTTCTCGACCACGACGCCCTGGCGGCGCACCTCGATCGGCAGCCTCGACTCGATCTGCTTCACGCGGTTGTTGACGTTGAGCGCCGCCTTGTCGACGTCGGTGCCGATGTTGAAGGTGACCTGGATCTGCACCACGCCGTTGGCCGACGAGGTCGAGTTCATGTAGATCATGCCCTCGACGCCGTTGATCGCGTTTTCGATCGGCGCGGCGACCGTCTGCTCGAGCACCTGCGCCGAGGCGCCGGGGTAGGTCGCGGTCACGCTCACGACCGGCGGCGCGATCTCCGGGTACTGCGCGATCGGCAACACGCGCATCGCGGCCAGGCCGCCGAGCACGATGAAGATCGACAGCACCGCCGCGAAGATCGGGCGGTCGATGAAGAATCTGGAGAGCATGCGTTACTTCTTCGCGGATTCTTTCCGAGACATCGCCTTTTTCTCTTCTTCCCTCTCCTCGGCAATCCGCACCGGGGCCCCGGGGCCGAGCTTCATGACGCCGTCGACGATGACGCGCTCCCCGCCTTTCAGGCCCTCGGTGATCACCCAGTCGCCGCCCGACCAGGGACCGGCCTCGACCGGGCGCGGCTGCGCCGTGCCCTTCTCGTCGACGACGAAGACGAGCTTCCCTTTGCCCTGCGGGTTGTCGAGCACCGCGCGCTGCGGCACGGTGACCGCGTTCGGCATGAACGCGCCCTTGAGCAGCACGCGCACGAACTGGCCCGGCCGCAGCTTCCCGTCCGGATTGGGCAGCTCGGCCCGCGTCTCGCGCGTCCCGGTCGCGGTCGAGATGCGCACGTCGGCGAAGCTGAGCTTGCCTTTCCTCGCGTAGACGCTGCCGTCGGCAAGGCGCAGCTCGACCTCGACCTTGCCGTTCTTCGGCATCACCAGGCGCCCGGATTCGACTTCCTTCTGCGCGCGCGCATGCTCGTTGTCCGGAATGCCGAAGTTGACCCAGATCGGATCGACCTGCACCACGGTCGTGAGCAGCTGGCTCGGCCCCTGAACGAGCGAGCCCTCCGAGGGCAGCGAGCGGCTCGCCAGGCCCGTGATCGGAGACTCGACCCTGGTGTAGGCGAGATTGAGCCGCGCCTCGGTGAGCCGCGCCTGCGCGGCCTTCACGTCGGCGGCTCCGATCGCCTCGGCCGAGGCCGCATCGTCGTATTCCTTCTGGCTCACCGCCTTCTCGGCATAGAGCGGCTTGTAGCGGGCGGCGTTGCGCTTCGCCTGCTCGTAGCGCGCTTCGGCGGCGGCGAGGTCCGCCGCCGCACGCGCGGCGACGGCCTCGAACGGCGCCGGGTCGATGGTATAGAGCGACTGGCCCTTGGTGACGCGCTCGCCCTCGGTGAAGTTGCGCTTGAGCAGGACCCCCTGCACGCGCGGGCGCACCTCGGCCTCGCGCGATCCGGCGGCCTGGCCCGTGTACTCGAAAACAACCGGCAACGACTGCGGGGTCACCGTCACCACGTTGACCTCGGGTGGCGGCATGCCGGCGCCGGGACCGCCCCCCTTGGTGTCGGCACCGGACTGGCCGCAGGCTGCGACGGCGGCAGTAAGAATGAGAATCAGCGCATGGCGCATGGCAGGCACTCCGGGGGTCTTGCAGACGATGTTACCGTTCGGTAACATCCATGCTACTGGCCGGTAACATCGGTTGTCAAGCTCTCGAGATGACGCACCCGAAACGAAAGTCCGCACCACGGGAAAGGATTCTGGCGGCCGCGCGCGATCTTTTCTATCGCGACGGCATCCGTGCCGTGGGCGTCGAAGCGATCGCGGCCGCGGCGGGCACCAACAAGATGACGCTGTACCGGCATTTCGCCTCCAAGGACTTGCTGGTTGCCGCCTACCTGAGACAGCTCGCCGAGCAGGGAGACTCCCTCTGGCGGGAGGTGCGCGCGCAGGCGCCGGGCGATCCGCAGGCCCAGCTGCTTGGGCTGCTCAAGCGCGTGTCGCAGTTCAGCGACGAATGCAGCGGCCGCGGCTGCGCCTTCGCCAACGCCGCGGTCGAGCTCGCCGGCAGCAACCTCGCCGCGCGCCGCATCGTCGAGGCGCACAAGCGCGAGCAGCGCGCGCGGCTCGTGCGGCTGTGCCGCGATGCGGGCTTCGCGCAGCCCGAGCGCCTCGCCGACGAGATCTTCCTGCTGCTCGAGGGCGCGCGCATCAGCCTGCAGAGCGCCGGCCCGCAGGGCCCCGGCTCGCGCCTGTTCACGCTCGCCCGGGCGCTGCTGGAAGCCGCGCCGCGGCGGCCGGCGGCGACGCGCAAGGCGAGGGCGGCCTCGTGAGCGCGCTGTTCGCCTTCCTGCATCACCTCGGCGCGTTCGCCGTCGTCGCCGCGCTCGCGGTCAAGTTCGTCCTGCTGCGCGGCGAGCTGACGCTGGAGCGCGCGCGCCAGCTGCGCGTCGCCGACGCGGTCTACGGCGTCGCCGCGGGCTTCGTCGTGGTGGTCGGGTTGCTGCGCGTCTTCTATTTCGAGAAGGGCGCGGCCTATTACTTCCATAGCGTGCCGTTCATCGCCAAGCTGTCGCTGATCGTCGCCGTGGGGCTGCTCTCCATCATTCCGACGCTCGAGTTTGCGTCGTGGAGGAAGCCGCTGCGCGAAGGGCGTGCCCCGGCCGTCAGCGCGAGCAGGCTCCGGACGCTGCAGCGCATCGTGCACTGGGAGGCCGCGGGCGTGGTCTTCATCCTGCTCGCCGCCGCGCTCATGGCGCGCGGCGTGGGCTACCTCGGTTAGCGCTGCCGTAGTCGAGCTTCGGGTACCAGTCCTTGCCGCGCCCCTCGGGCGTGAGGTCGAGCAGGTTCCAGAGCGGCCAGATCATGTCGACGTGGCGGTCGTTCTGGCCCGGCTCGGCCTTGGCGCCCATCAGCTCCGAGCCCCAGAAGTGGCGGATCGTGCCGTTCCGGCGCACGAACACGTTCAGCATCGGCCACTGCGCGCCCTCGGCGTCCTCGCCGTGGTAGTCGGCGTTGTAGCTGTTGCCGAAGGATGAGAGCAGCCGCAGATCGCCCCAGTTGCGGGTCTTCGCGAATTGCAGCAGGCGATCGATCGGAGACTTCGCGATCACGACCAGGTTCGTGCGCTGCGCGATGTGCCGCGCGTTGCCGTTCAGGCCGTCCAGCATCGAAGTGCACATCGGGCAGGCGCGCGCCATCTTCGGGCCGAACATGAAGCTGTAGGCGACGAGCGTGTCGCCGTTCGCGAACAGCCCGGAGAGCCTGACTTTTCCGGATTCGCCCTCGAAGACGTAGTCCTGCGGCACGGCTCCGCCCATGGGCAGCCTGCGGCGCAGCGCGGCGACCTGCTCGACCTTTCGCCGCAGCGCCCTTTCCGCGTTCAGGAGCCTGGCGCGCGCCGTCCGGTATCTGCTGCTCTCGTTCGGGAATTTCATCGCTTTGTCCTCTTCGGCGGCAACGCGCCGACGTAACGTTCGGCCATCGCGACCCAGCGCTTGAGCGAGCGCGCGTCGCACTTCGCCGGATCCACCCAGACGAACCCTTTCATGACCTTGCCGGTGATGTCCATCGGGCGCGCGCCGGGCAGCGCGAGCGCTTGGGCGTCCTGCGCCCTGCCGACGCGAAACATGAATTCCTCCTTGCCGGTGCCGCAGAGCATGTTGCCGCGCAGGAGGAAGCAGACGCCGCCGAACATGCGCTTCTCGGCGATCCGCCCCGTCCCCGAAAGGGCCCTTCGCAGCCTTGCGGCGAGGTCCTCATTCATGGCCGGACCGCTTGGCCTTCCACAGCCCCATCATGCGACCCTCCGGATCGGTGAAGAGCGAAAGCCAGCCCATCCCCGGGACCTCCTGCTCCTCGACGTGGATCTTTCCGCCCGCCGCGGCGATCTTCCCGCGGTAGGCGGCGAGATCGTCCACTGCGATGTAGAACAGCATGTTGCCGGGCCAGGGTCCCTCGCGCTCGGGCTTGACGATGCCGCCGTTGATGCCGCCCTCGCCGCCGGTGTCGACGATGCGGTAGTTCAGCTCCGGCCGGTGCGTCACCTTCCAGCCGAAGATCTTCTCGTAGAAGCCGGCGACCTTCGCCGGATCCTTCGACATCAGCTCGAAATGAACCACAGGCTTGCCCATGATGACCTCCTATGCAGATTGAAGCGCGTGCATCCGCTGCGGGAACGGCGGGAAAGCGAGCGCGATCGCCACGGCGCCGAGGCCTACGGCGAACGAGCCGATGTACAGCCAGGCGTAGGAGCCGAAGCCGTCGAAGATCCAGCCGCCGGCGAGCGGCCCGAGCGCCATGCCGAGGCTCGAGATCATGGCCGCCGCGCCGATGACGCCGCCCATGATGCGCGGCCCGAAGTAGCCGCGCGCGAGCACCGCGTAGAGCGGCATGACGCCTCCGTAAGCGAAGCCGAAGACGGCGGCCACCGCGTAGAACTCGCCGAGCTGCCTTGCGAAAACGAACGTGCCCGCCGCGAGCGCCTGCAGGAGCAGCCCGAAGACCAGCGCGCGCTTTGCGCCCCAGCGATCGCCGAGGATGCCGAAGAACACCCTTCCGATCAAGCCGGCAAAACCCTCCAGGCTGTAGACGCTCACCGCCGCCAGCGGCGGCACGCCGCAGAAGATGGCGTAGCTGATGGTGTGGAAGATCGGCCCGGAGTGCATGGCGCAGCAGGCAAAGAAGGTGAGCGCGAGTACGATGAACGGCGGCGAGCGCAGCGCCTCGCCGAGCGACAGGTCTCGTCCCCCGCCCTCGCCCGGGAGCGGCGCGCCCGCAACCGTCGCGGGCGCCTCCCGCACCAGCAGCGCCGCGGGCACGAGCACGAGCGCGGCGATGGCCGCGATCGTCAACTGCGCGCCGCGCCAGTCCTGCGCCGTGAGGAGCCAGCTCGCCAGCGGCGACATCGTCATCGGCGCGACGCCCACGCCCATCGACAGGAGGGAGACGGCGAGCGCGCGGTGGCGGCCGAACCAGTTGGTGACGACCGCCATCAGCGGAGGAAAGAAGCTTCCCGCCGCGAACCCCACGAGCAGGCCGTAGCTGAGCTGGAACTCGAGCAGGCTGCGCGCCTGGCTCGCGAGCGCGAGGCCGGCGACGAGCAGAACGGATCCCGCCAGCACGACGGGGCGCGCCCCGTAGCGGTCGCTGAGCGTGCCCCAGGCGAAGCCGCCCGCGCCCATGGCGAGAAAGACGAGCGTCATCGCGCCCGAGATCCCGGCGCGCGACCAGCCGGTCGCCTGCTCCATCGGCGCGAGGAACACCGCGAGCGCGAACACCGCGCCGAAGGCGACGCAGGTCAGAGCCGCGCCGGCGGCGACGACGAGCCAGCCGTAGCGGGCATTCATGATCGGCTAGAGATGCCTGGTTTCTGCCGGCGCCCCGAGGTCGTCGTGCAGCATGTTGAAGTAACGCACAGGCGCCTCGGCGAGCGCCTGCGGGTCCACGCCGTCGAGACAGTTCACACGCACCGCGTACATCGGGTTGCCTTCCGGATCGCTGCCCCGCGAGAACGGGCGCACGCCGCACTGCGTGCAGAAGAAATGGTGAATCCTCTTCTTCCCGAACTGGTCACGCTGCCGATCACTTCTTCATCTCGCCCGGGACGATGACCATCCAGGACACGCCGAAGCGGTCGGCGACCATGCCGAAGCGCGGCGAGAAGAAGGTTCTGGCGAGCGGCATCTGCACCTGCCCGCCCTTGCCGAGCGCGGCGAAGATCCGGTCGGCCTCGGCCTCGTCCTTCGCGTCCACCGAGAGCGAAAAGCCCTTGAACTCGGGCTTGCCGCCGGCCATCCCGTCGGAGGCCATGACGGTCGTGTCGCCGATGCGCAACGCGGCGTGCATCACCTTGTTCTCCGCGCCCGGCGGACAGCCGCCCGGCTGCGGATCGGGGTTGTCCTTGAAGCGCATCATCATGTCCACCCTGGCGCCGAGCGTGCTCTTGTAGAACTCGATCGCCTCCTCACAGCGACCGTCGAAGAACAGATACTGTTGGACTTGCATGGCTATCCCTTCAGGAAGTTGTCGAATTGCTCGAAAGTGCCGCTCCAGCCCTGGCTCATGCTGGGACGGCCCTCGTCGAAGGTCTTGCGCTCGGTTTCGTTCGAGCCTTCGATCGGAACCCAGCGCACCGTGATCTTCGTCTTGCCGCCCTGCTCCTCGAAGGTCACCGCCGTGTGCATCTCGCGCGGCCAGGTCGGCATCATCGGATGCACCGTGGTGCCCTTGTCCTTGTCGGAGAAGGAATTGATCCAGACCAGGCGCTCCGGCTTCGCGATCTCCCGGTAGACGAACTTGCCCCACATCTCGCGTCCGTCGGGCCCGCGCAGGCAGTAGTGCATGAGGCCGCCCGGCCTCAGGTCGTTCGTGCAATGCGTCACCACGAAGCCCTTCGGCCCCCACCAGCGCTTGAGCTGCTCGACCTCGGTCCAGGCCTGCCAGACGCGCTCGCGCGGCGCGTCGACGACGCGCTCGATGACGAACGGCTTCACAGGTCCACCATGACCTTGAAGCCGCCGTAGATCATGCGCCTCGCGTCGAAGGGCATCGCCTTGGGATCCATCATCGAGGCAAGGCGCCTGTCCTTCATCACCTTCTTGAGCACGGCGTCGCGGTGCTTGCGCGACTTGTAGACGATCCAGGAAAACCAGACCGTCTCGCCGCTCTTCTGCTTGACGCTGCGCGGGAAGGAGGTGCGCTTGCCCCACTTCACGTCGTCGGCGATGCACTCCTTGTAGTCGAGCGCGCCGTGCTCGCGCCAGACCTTGCCCGCCTTGCGCGCCATGCGCAGGTACGCCTGCTTGCTCCTTCTCGGCACCGGCACCACGAAACCGTCCACGTAGCTCATGATTGCGCCTCTCGCGTAAGAAATTGCTCAAGCTTGACGAAGGACTCGCTCCAGCCGCGCTTGTGGTTGTCGCGCACCGTCGCGTCGAAATGCTGCTCGTGGCGGAAGTCGAGGTCGGTGCCGCCGGCGACCGGGTTGAAGAAAATGGTCACCAGCGACACGCGCTCGGGCGTGCTGTTGGGCCAGGTCCAGGTGAAGACCAGCTTGCGGTTCGGCACCACCTCCTTGTAGACGCCCTGCACTTCGTGGTCCCTGCCCTCGGCGCCGCCGAACACGATGCGGAAGCGCCCGCCCGCGCGCACGTCGAGCTCGGCGACCGAAACCGGATCGCGGCCACCGGGTCCCCACCAATGCTTGATCGCTTCCGGGTGGGTCCACGCGCGCCATACGCGCTCCGGCGCGACCGGATAGTGGCGATTCAGGGCAAGCGACGGGCGCTCACCAACAGCGTTGCCGATCTTCATTGGCGTGGCTCCATCAAGCGGTTGCCGAGCTGGTCGAGGGCGCCGTTCCAGCCCTCCTGGTGAGTGGGCTCGTTCTCCATGTCGAGGTATCCCTCGTGGCGCAGCTCGAGCTCGGTGCCCTCGCCCTTGCTCGCCGGGCGCAGGGCGACCGTGACCAGCGATTCCTCGCCGGGCTGGTTGCTCCAGCTCCAGGTCATGACCAGCCTGCGGTTGGGGACCACTTCGCGATAGGTACCGGCCAGGTCGAATTCCTGGCCTTGCGGATTGCGCATCAGGATCCGGTAGCGTCCGCCGACGCGCACGTCGGCCTCGGCGACCGGGATCGTCCACGACGCATCGGGCTTGAACCACTGCTTCATCGCTTGCGGGTCGGTCCATGCCCGCCAGACCTTCTCCGGCGCGACGGGGTAGCTGCGGTTGAGGACGAGGCTGGGCCTGGCCTTGAGATCGGCTGCTTCCATAGCTGCAACTCCTCCTGCTGGTAAAGGTAGCGGGCGAGAGAATCGAGCTTCTCGGTCCAGAACCTCTCGTAGCGCTGCATCCACGCCGCCGCGGCCTTCATCGGCGCGGCGGAAAGCTCGCAGCTCACCACGCGCCCTTCCTTGCTGCGCGCGATCAGCCCGGCGTCCTCGAGCACACGCAGGTGCTTCAGGAACCCGGGCAGCGACATGCCGTGCGGCGCGGCGAGCTCGCTCACCGCGAGGCTGCCGCCGGCGAGCGACTCGAGCACGCCGCGGCGCGTCGGGTCGGCGAGCGCCGCAAACACGTGGTCAAGCGTGTCTTCCGAATACTTAACCATCAGGTTCAGTATCGGCGCCCTGCGGCGGCTTGTCAAGCACCCCCCGTAGAATGCGCCGTGGCCAGCGCTCGCCCGAGGCCGTATGAAGGTCTGACGCCGGACACGGTGCTGGATGCGCTCTGCAGCGTCGGGCTGCGCGGCGACGGCCGCATGCTCGCGCTCAACAGCTACGAGAACCGCGTCTACCAGGTGAGCCTGGAAGACGGCGGCCACGTCGTGGTCAAGTTCTACCGGCCGTCGCGCTGGAGCGACGCTCAGATTCTCGAAGAGCATGCCTTCGCCATCGAGCTCTCGGACCGCGAAATACCGGTCGTCGCACCGCAGGTCGTGCGAAACAGGACATTGCACGAATTCAAGGGCTTTCGCTTCGCGGTCTACCCGCGGCGCGGCGGCCGGCCGCCCGAGCTCGAGGACCCGAAAGTGCTCGAATGGATCGGCCGCTTCCTCGGCCGCATCCACGCCGCGGGCGCCGCAGCCCCGTTCCGCGAGCGCCCCGCGCTCGATCCTGCGACCTTCGGCACCGAGCCGCGCGACTGGCTGCTTGCGTCCAGCATGATTCCTGCGGATCTCAAGGATGTGTGGGAGGGCGTTTCGGGCCAGGCTCTCGAACGCGTAAGGCAAAGTTTCCGGGAACTAGAGAACCTCGAGATGATCCGGCTGCACGGCGACTGCCATGTCGGCAACATCCTGTGGACCGACGACGGGCCGCATTTCGTGGACCTCGACGACGCGCGCATGGGGCCCGCGGCCCAGGACCTCTGGATGCTGCTGCCCGGGGACCGGGTGAATGCCGAGAAGGCTCTCGCGGCCTTGTTGAACGGCTACCGTCGTTTTTTTGATTTCAATCCAAGAGAGCTTCTTCTTGTAGAGCCGCTGCGCACGCTGCGGCTGCTGCATTACTCGGCCTGGCTGGCGCGACGCTGGGACGATCCCGCGTTTCCCGCCGCCTTCCCCTGGTTCGGCACGCAGCGCTACTGGCAGGACCGGATTCTCGAATTGCGCGAGCAGATCCCGGCCATGGACGAGCCGCCGCTGTCCGTATAGATTCACGCCTTTTTCGCCCCCGCCCGATGCTGCTCTTCGCCGCCACCGTCTTCGCCAGCGCCTTCCTGCTGTTCCTGGTGCAGCCGATCATCGCCAAGCAGATCCTGCCCTGGTTCGGCGGCAACGCCTCGGTGTGGAGCGTGTGCCTGGTGTTCTTCCAGCTGCTGCTGCTCGGCGGCTACGCCTACGCCGACGCCGTCAGCCGCAGGCTCGCGCCGCGCGCGCAGGCGATCGCGCACACGCTGCTGCTCGCCGCGAGTCTCGCTTTCCTGCCGATCCTCGCCGCCGAGAGCTGGAAGCCGACCGATGACGGCGAGCCGGGGCTGCGCATCCTCGCGCTCCTCGCGGCGACCATCGGCCTGCCGTACTTCCTGCTCTCCACGACCGGGCCGCTGGT
>JBFLYF010000369.1:0-2952 GCA_040756795.1 Pseudomonadota bacterium | reverse complement strand
GCTCGCTTCGCTCGCTCTATTGCCCTCGGCCGCAGCTCAACATTGGCGTTATACGGCCAATTCCCGCCATCTGCGATGACTGACAACGCGCCTCTACCCCTGTCGTCCCGCGCGCGCGTTGCCCTGTCAATCGCGCGCGGGATCGCGGCCGCCCGCGGAGACGACGACCTTTCCCCGCACCTCATCGCGCTCGGTTTGCTCCGAGAAGGGGAGAACGCAGGTGTCGCCACGCTCGCGCACGCGGGTGCCGATCTGCGTGCGCTGCGCCGAGACCTCGAGCTCGCGCTCGGTCCGGAGGGACGACCGCGCGCCAGCGAGGTTGCACTGCCAAGCACGCCCGGCGAGCGACTGGTACTGGCACACGCCGTCGAGGAGAGCCAGCGGCGACGCGAAACGTTTCTGGGGCCGCAGCATCTGTTGTTGGCCCTACTCCGTGACCCCGAGAGTCCGGTCGCCCGTGTGTGCGCGGGTCACGGGGTCACGTACCTGGCCGCAGGTGCGGCGCTGGGGCGCGTCCTCGAGACCACAATCACCGACGGTGGGCATGGCGACGGCGAGCCACCGGCCTCGCCGCCTGCCGCATAACTGGCGCTGGAGCAGTCGGCCGATCTATGGTATGCTCGCTGCGCTCGCATGATTGCCTTCGGCCGCAGCTCAGCTTGAACGTTGAGGTTGTAGAATAAGCCCGCATCCGCTGCCGGCGACCGGGTGATGCGCGACGTTATCGTCGGTGTGGTGACGGATCGGCGGATGGCGCGCTCCCGATGGAGCGGCTGGGCTCGCGCAGCGTCCGCTGGCGGGCTACCGCCCGCGCGTTAGGCGGCGTACCCCGCATGGGCCAGCTTCTCGATGTTGTGGACCAGGCAGAAGAGCTTCCACTGCCCGTCCACCTTCGCGCGCCCGCGGAGCGTGAAGCGCGCGAGCCCCTTGTTGTGCCGGAGGTTCGCGAAGACCGGCTCGACCGTCGCGAAGCGGCGCCCGTAGTGCGCCCGCCCGTCGGTCGTGTCGAGGCGACGTTGCATCTGTCGGGTGTAACTCTCGGGGCGATCCGGCGCTGGCCCGTCGAAGAACATCACCTGCCGCGTGTCCGTTCGGGCGGGCGTACGCAGACAGCGGGTGCGATGCGCGCACGGCACGCAGTCGCGCTTCGCCCCGCGGAACTGCGCGCCGCGATAGCCCTTCACGACGAGATCCTTCCCCTTCCGATACAGCGACTTGCCCGCCGGACACACGCACGTGCGGGCGACCGGGTCGTACGCGAAGTCGTGCGGCTGATAGAGCGGCAGCGCCGTGGGGGGCCGCGTCTTGTCGTGCAGCGGATCGGGTCCCCGCTGATGGCGCCCCTGCGTCGCGAAGCGCTCGTCGCGTCGCCGCATGCCATTGTCCGCAATGAGCGCGGGCCGTCCCTGCGCCGCGAGGGCGCGCAGGTTCGCTTCACTATGGTAGCCGGCATCCGCGGTGATCAGCGTCGTCGCCGTGCACATCGGCGCCAGCGCCGCGACGACCGGCAGCAGCAACTCCTGCTCCGTCCCGGTCCCGTGCGCCTGCGCGTCCATGATGATCTGCGCCTTGGCATCCACCGCCGCCACGGCGGTGAACCCCTGCACCACGCCCTTCCCCGTGGCCATCTTCGCGCTGTCGGGATCGGTGCGGTTGCTGAGGCGCACGGCGCCTTTGGCGCTGCGCCGCTCGTCGGGATGCGTCGCCAGCCACGTGCGCAGCTGCGCGGCGTCGTGCTCGAGGCGCGCCAGGCGCTCCGCCTCGCGCGTGCGCCGCGGCGACGACGGCCCGCCCGGCGGATCTGGCGGGGCCTCGTCGGTGGTGTCGGCGGCGCGATGGCGCGCGAGCATGGTCGCCGCCGCCGCTTCCAGCTTCTCCGCCTGGCGCTCGAAGTCGGCGCGCCTCCCGCTGCGCCGCTTCGACGCGTTGCTCGGCAACTTCACGCCATCGATCGCGAACATCTCGCGGCCGATCAGGCCCTGTTGATCGCACACGGCCAGCACCGCGGCGAACACGTGCGCGATATCCGGGCCGAGCGTGCTGACGAAGGCCGCGATGGTCGTGAAGTGCGGCGTGCGCGCGCCGCACAGGGCAATGAAAGTCACGTGGTCCTCGCACAGCCGCGCGATCGCCCGGCTGCTGACAATCCCGCGTGCGTAGGCACAGAGTACGACCTTCAGCAGCACCGCCGGGGGGTAGGCCGGCGCGCCGGTGGCGTCGTTCCGGAAGCGGGCGTCGAAGCCGGACAGGTCGATGGCTTGGTCGAGCAGGTGGTCGACCGCGTGCTCGAAGGTTCCGGGGAGGAGCTGCGCGGCCAAGTTGACCGGGAGCAGCCGCGGGTGGGTGTCGATCGCCTTGTAGCGGGCCATGGGATCTCGACGGCAGCGGGGAACGGCCACAGATTCGCTGCCGAGGAAACCCGGCGCGTCCCACGAAGTTCCGTGTCCACATCGCGGGCACCGGCGGGGTTTTCCTACAGCTTCGTTAGGCCGCTGCGGCAAACTGCCTGCTTGGTGCCCCGCCGCAAAGTCGGGCCTTTCCAAGAACGCTGGCACCACCGATGCTTACGGTGTGTCGCAGCTCACCTCGCCTTCGTTCGCTGCCGGCCGCCGCTCAGAGCGTGTTAGCGGAACCGTTGGCAATTCGTCTACGTCCCCAACGAAGATCACGCAGCTCTTGCCACGCGCCACTGGATGCGAACTCATACCCGTCCATCCACGACCACCGGCGAAGATAACCTGCGCGAAGGCGGAGTCCTTGGCGGCTGTACGGCTTCGAGGAAAATGACCGAGAGCAGCGAGATCGGTAGTGTAGGTGCCGTGCTCCGCCCAATAGCGCTCTTGGGCGACCACCAAGCTGCGGAGTTGCTCCCGCATCTGCTCGACCGCCGTCACAACCGCAGGGTTGGTCGGCCCGCTGCCAGGGATTGCCACCGCGGCCGGCGTCTTCACA
>JBFLYF010000368.1:0-2961 GCA_040756795.1 Pseudomonadota bacterium | reverse complement strand
CAGCGCGTTAGAGTGCTAAGAGGCCTTGGGGTTCCCCGAGGATGATCCAGAAGAGCCACTACTTTGGCTCTATTTCAAGTAAGTATCTACTCACTGACAGATAGGCGCCGAACCACCCCAGGGCCGCGGAAAAGAGCAGCACCGCCGCGGCGTCGCCGGGCTCGAGGAACGCGAGGCGAAAGCTCGAGCCGTAGCTCGCGGCGAGCTCGGCGACCCCCACGTTGAGCGCCGCGAGCCCGGCCCAGAGCAGGCCGAGCGCGAGCAGCCCCCCCGCCAGGCCCTGCAACGCGCCGAGATAGAAGAACGGGCGCCGGATGAACGCGTCGGTGGCGCCGATCAGCTTCGAGATCTCGATCTCGGCGCGCTGGGTGAGGACCTGCAGGCGGATGGTGTTGAAGGTGATCGCGACCAGGCCGAAGGCGAACAGCGCCGCGGCGAGCGCTACCGCGAGGCGCGCGGTGCCGGCGATCGCCGCGAGGCGCCGCGCCCAGGCCGAGTCGGCCTGCACGTGCGCCACGCCGGGGAGCGCGCGCAGCTCGCCCGCGAGGGCCTCCACCTCGCCCGCGGCCGCGGCGCGCAGGCGCACGACGAAGGCGTCGGGCAGCGGGTTCGCCCCGAGCGCCGCGACCACCTCGGCGAGGCCCTCGGTCGCCTGCAGGTCCTCGAGCGCCTGCTCGCGCGGCACGAACCTCGCCTCGCGCACGCGCGCGTCGGCCTTGAGCCTCGCCCCGAGCGCCTCGGCCTCGGGCGGCTTCGCCTCGATGCGCAGGAAAACGGAGAGCTGCGGCTCGAGCGAGGCGCGCGCGGCGAGCGCCTGCAGGCTCGCGAGCAGCGCATAGCCGCCCGCGGGGAGCGCGAGCGCGATGCCGATGGCGAGCGCATTCAGGGCCGCGGCGGACTTCTGCGCCGAGAGCTTGGCGAGCGCCGCGGCGAGCGCGACGCGGTGATGCCGCAGCCAGGCCCTCACGAGACCAGAATTCCCTGCGAAAGGCGCAATGTCCGCCTGGCAAAGCGCGCGATGAGCGCCTCGTCGTGCGTCGCCACCAGCACCGTGACGCCGACGCGGTTGAAGTCGGCGAAGATCTCGAGGATCGCGGCGGCCGCCTCGGCGTCCAGGTTCGCGGTCGGCTCGTCCGCGATGAGGATCGAGGGGCGGTTGGCGACCGCGCGCGCGATCGCGAGGCGCTGCTGCTCGCCCCCGGAGAGCTGGATCGGGTTCGCTTTCTCGCGCGCGGCCAGCCCCACCTTGTCGAGCGCGGCGCGCGCCCGGCGCGCCGCCTCGCGCCCCGCCAGCTCGCCGAACGCGAGCGGCAGCATGACGTTGTCGTAGACGCTGCGGTCGTAGAGCAGCTTCTGGTCCTGGAACACCAGGCCCAGGCTGCGCCGCAGGTAGGGCAGCGCCGCGCGCTTGAGCGCGCCCACGTTCTGGCCGTTCACCAGCACCGCGCCGCCGGAGGCTCGCTCGATCGCCGGGATGAGCTTGAGCAGCGTCGACTTGCCCGCCCCCGAATGCCCGGCGACGAACACGAACTCGCCCGGCGCGATCTGGAACGAGACGCCCTTGAGCGCCTGCTCGCCGCCGGGGTAGCGCTTGGCGACGCCGGAGAAGCTAATCAACCAGCGCCTCCGCGAAATCCGCGGCCGCGAAAGGCTGCAGGTCGTCGATGCCTTCGCCCAGGCCGACGAACAGCACCGGGACCGGCCGCGCCCGCGCGATCGCCAGAAGCACTCCGCCCTTCGCGGTGCCGTCGAGCTTCGTGACGACCAGGCCGGTGAGCCCGAGCGCCTCGTCGAACGCCTTCACCTGCGCGATCGCGTTCTGCCCGGTGCCGGCGTCGAGGACCAGCAGCGTCTCGTGTGGCGCGCCGGGCAGCGCCTTGCCGATGACCCGCTTCACCTTCCTGATCTCCTCCATCAGGTGCAGCTGCGTGGGCAGGCGCCCCGCGGTGTCGGCGATCAGCACGTCGATTCGCCGCGCGCGCGCGGCGCCGATCGCGTCGAACACCACCGCGCCCGGGTCGCCGCCCTGCTGACCGATCACCGGCACGCCGTTCCGCTCGCCCCAGGCGGCGAGCTGCTCGCGCGCCGCGGCGCGATAGGTGTCGCCCGCGGCGAGCAGCACCGAGCGGCCCTCGTCCTGCAGGCGCCTGGCGAGCTTGCCGATCGAAGTGGTCTTGCCCGAGCCGTTCACGCCCGCGACCATGATGACGAAGGGCCTCGCCGCGACGTCGACCGCGAGCGCGCGCTCGAGCGGGCGCAGCCGCTCGGTGAGCGCCGACTGCAGCGCCTGCCTCAGGCCCGCGGCGTCGGCGATGCGCTCGCGCTTCGCTCTTTCGCGCAGATCCTCGAGCAGGGCGCGCGCCGCCTCCACGCCGCAATCGGCCAGCAGCAGCGCGGCTTCAAGGTCCTCGAACAGCGCCTCGTCGAGCGCGTGCCGGCCGAGCAGCGCGCCGAGGCCGCCGCCGAGCGCCGCGCGCGTGCGCGCGAGCCCCGCCTTGAGGCGCGCCGCCCACGAGGTCGCTGCTACCATGGATGCGTGGATTCTAGCAAAGGGATTTTGCGCATCGTGGGCGGCAAATGGCGCAGCCGCCGCATCCGCGTCCCGGCGCGGCCGGGCCTGCGGCCCACGCCCGACCGCGTGCGCGAGACGCTGTTCAACTGGCTGGGGCAGGACATGGACGGCTGGGACTGCCTCGACCTGTTCGCCGGCAGCGGCATCCTCGGCTTCGAATGCGCCTCGCGCGGCGCGGCGAGCGTCGAACTGGTCGAGCGCGACGCCGGTGCCTTCGCGCGCCTCAAACAGAGCGCCGCCGCCTTCGGCTGCGACCGCCTGAAGCTGCATCGCGCGGATGCGCTAGAATTTGCCGCTGCGGCAGCGCAGCAAGGGCGCCGCTTCGACCTGATCCTGCTCGATCCCCCGTATCGGCAGGGTTGGCTGGAGCGGGTGGCGCCCCTCTTGCC
>JBFLYF010000367.1:0-2969 GCA_040756795.1 Pseudomonadota bacterium | reverse complement strand
ATCGGCGCGGCGCCGTCTAGGGCGCGCCGCCGGGCACGTCGCCGGCGACGCGCCCGTCGATCAGCGTGAGCACTCTGCTCGACAGCGCGTGGTGCCTGGCATCGTGCGAGACCATGATCACGCTCGCGCCGCTCGCGCGCGAGGTTTCCGCGAGAACCTGCAGCGCGATCGCGGCCGAGTCCGCGTCCAGCGAGGCGGTCGGCTCGTCGGCGAGGATCAGGCGCGGCTCGTTGATCAGCGCGCGCGCGATCGCGACGCGCTGGCGCTCGCCGGTGGACAGGCTCGCCGGAAGGGCGTCGAGATGGTTGACCAGACCGAGCCGCGCCAGGAAGCGGACCGGGCGCGAGACGTAGTCCGCGCGCCGGTAGCGCTCCGGGTGCAGATGCATGGCCAGCTCCAGCGTCTCGCGCGCGGTGAGCGTATCGAACAGATTGTGATCCTGGAAGATGAACCCGATCTCCCGCCGCACGCGCGCAAGCGCGGGCTCCGGCATGCGTTCGAGCTCGTGCCCGAGCGTATGCACCTCGCCCTCCTGCACCTTGCGCAGCGCGCCGATCAGGGTGAGCAGCGTCGTCTTGCCCGAGCCCGAGGGGCCGGTGAGGATGACGAGCTCTCCCGGACGAACCTGCAGCGATATCTCGGCCAGCGTCGCGGCTTTCGACCGCGCCGCATCGAACCGGTAGGTCACCCCGCGCAGCGCGACCGCAGGCGCATCCGCGCTCACTTTTTCGCCTGTTCCCCCGCCTCCACCGTGACATCGACCTGCATGCCGATGAAGCGGTCGGCGGGGGAAGGGCTGTCCAGCCGGATCACGACCTTGGCGAGGCGGTTCACCGGGTCGACCACGCGGCCGACGCGCTCCACCACGCCGGTCAGCGTCGTGCCGAGCGCGGCGCTGGTCGCCCTCGCCCTCATGCCGGGCCGGATCTTCGGCAGATCGCCTTCGAAGAAATCGCCCACGACCTGCATCACCGAGATGTCGCCGAGCGCCACGGCCGGCCCCTGGCCGAGCGTCATTCCCGGGCGCACCGACACCTCGAGCACGGTGCCGTCGATCGGCGCGCTCACCGCGGTCTGCGACACCTGGGCGCGGGCGAGATCGAGGTTCTTGCGCGCGCTGCGCCGCTCGGCCTCGGTGGCCTTGCGCACGTTTTCGAGGCGCGCCGCCGCCACGCGCGCCGCGGCATCGGCGTCGGCAAGCGCCTGCGAACGCCTGCGGCGCTCGCTCGCCGCGGACAGCGTGTCGTCGAGGCCGGCGATGGCCTGCAGATCGGCGGCCGCATGGCGTGCGGTCAGGCGCGCTGCCTCGAGCTCGAGCTCCGCGAGGCGCACGCGCGAGACGGCCTGGTCTTCGGCGGCCTTCATGCGCTCCTCCGCGAGTCCCCTCTCGATGACGCGCGTCGCCTGGTCGGCGATGGTGAACAGCACGTCGCCCTTCCTCACCCGGTCGCCTTCCTTCGCCAGGACGCGCTCGACTTGCCGGCCGCCGGGCCCGGAGATCTGGATCAGCCCGCCCGCCGGCTGCAGCCTGCCGCTGCCGCCGACCTTCTGCGCCTCGGCGGGCGCGGCGAGCGCGGCGAGCACGACCAGCGGAATACACGTCCAGACTCGCATGGCACTCCGAATCGGTGAAGGCGACGGCAGGTTATTCTTGGTCCGGCCATAATACATCGTGAGCCAAGCGCCGAAATACGTCCTCGGCTTCGATTTCGGAACCTCCTCGGTCAAGTCGGCGCTGTTCGGCCCGGGAGGCGAGCTGCTCGCCCACGCGAGCGCTGCCTACCCTTTGCATTTCCCCGCGCCGGGCCACGCCGAGCAGTCTCCGGCCGACTGGTGGGCAGCGATGGCGCGCGTGACGCGGCAGATCCTCGGCCAGCCGGGGGTGCGCCGCGACTCGATCGCCGCGCTCGGCATCGCGGCGCAGATGTGCGGCACGATCCCGGTGGACGCCGCCGGCGAGCCGCTGCACCCGTGCCTCACCTGGCTCGACACGCGTTCCGCCGCAGTCGCGCATCGCATCACCTCGGGCGGCCCGCGCGTCGCGGGCTACGGCCTGTTCACGCTGCTGCGCTGGCTGTGGCTCACCAACGGTGCGCCGAACCTGTCGGGCAAGGACCCGATCAGCAAGATCCTATGGCTGCGCGAGGCACGCCCGGAGATCTGGCGGCACAGCGCCCGATTCCTCGACGTCAAGGACTGGATCCTGCACCGGTGCACCGGACGCTTCGCGACCACCGCCGATTGCGCGCAGCTGAGCTGGCTGATGGACAACCGCGCCGGGCGGCGCTGCTGGAGCGGCGCCCTGGCGCGGCGCGTCGATATGCCTCTCGAGCGGCTGCCCGAGATCGTGTCCGCGTGCGAGATCGCGGGGACCCTGACCCCGGAGGCGGCCGCACACCTTGATCTGCCGCCCGGATTGCCCGTCTCCGGCGGAGCGGGCGACGTCACCGCGAGCGCGCTCGGCTCGGGGGCGCAGGCGCTCGGCGCCGAGCACCTGCACCTGGGCAGCAGTCTCTGGTTCGCCGCGCCGAGCGCGGGCCGAAGAGTGGACCCGTTTCGCTGCGTCGGCACGCTCTGCGCCGCCGACCCGGAGCGCTATCTCGTGGTCGCGACGCAGGAATCCGCCGGGTCGGCGGCGCTGTGGGCGGCGCGCGCGCTCGGCTTCGGCGACGGCGCGCAAGGCGTGCGTGCGCTCGACGCCGCCGCGCAACGGGGGAGCGCCGGACGGCACACGCCGGATTTCGTTCCGTGGCTGCAGGGCGAGCGTACCCCGGTCGACGACGCTTCTCTGAGGGCCGGGTACGTCGCCGTCGGCATCGGATGCACGCGCGAAGATCTGGCCTACGCCACGCTCGCCGGGGTCGCGCTCAACGCGCGCTGGGCGCTCGAGAGCATGCACCGCCTGATCCGGCCGTCGCTGCCCGAGATCACCCTGGTCGGCGGCGGCGCCCGAAGCGCCGTGTGGGCGC
>JBFLYF010000366.1:0-2971 GCA_040756795.1 Pseudomonadota bacterium | reverse complement strand
CGCGCCTGCCCGCGCGGTTGAGCGCGCGCCCGAGCACGAACAGCAGGTCCGAGAGCCGGTTGAGGTACCGGCGCGCATGCTCGCCGACCGGCTCGGCGCGCCCGAGCGCGACCAGGCTGCGCTCGGCGCGCCGGCAGACCGTGCGCGCGAGGTGCGCCGCGGCCGCCGCGCGCGTGCCGCCGGGAAGGATGAATTCCTTCAGCGCCGGAAGCCTGCGGTTGCGCTCGGCGAGCCAGGCGTCCAGCCGCGCGACGTGCGCCTCGCCGAGCATCGAGTGGCCGGGGATGCAGACCTCGCCCCCCAGGTCGAAGAGATCATGCTGCACCTGCACGAGCGTCTCGCGCAAGCGGGCGGGCACCTTCTCGGCGAGCACCAGCCCGATGCTCGAATTCAGCTCGTCGATGTCGCCGAGCGCCCGGATGCGGGCCGAGTCCTTCGGCACGCGCCTGCCGTCGCCGAGGCCGGTCTCGCCCGCGTCGCCGGTGCGCGTCGCGATCCTGGATAGCCGATGGCCCATAAGAAGCGGAGAATTATAGGTTCTTACATGAGGAGGAAACCATGGCGGGCGTACGCAAGGCCGATTACTACTCGATGAGGATTTCGCAGCGTCCCGGCGCCGGAGCGATGCTGCTCGGCGTGATGAAGAAGGCGGGCGTCAACCTGCTCGCCTTCACCGGATTTCCCGAGGGCGGCGGCGCGCAGGTCGACTTCATCCCGGAGAACAGCGTCAAGTTCATGCGCGCGGCGAAGAAGGCGGGGCTGCGCGTCTCGGCGAGGAAGACCGTGTTCCTGGTGCGCGGCACCGACCGCGTCGGCGCGCTCACCGGCATCCTCGGCAAGCTCGCCAAGGCGAGGATCAACCTGGTCGCGCTGGATGCGGTGACCGCGGGGCAGCGCCGCTACGGCGCGATCTTCTGGGTGAAGAAGAAGGACATCGGCCGCACCTCGCGTTTGCTCCGGGCGAAGTAGACGGAATCGTCAGGGGGAGACGGCGAGCCGCAGCTCGAAATCGACGTCGCCCGCCTTCACCTTCAGGCGTTCCATCGCCATGAGGCTCGCGTGCAGCGCCTGCAGGCGCCGGCCGTCGACGCCCTGCGACTGCACGTTGACGCTCTGGTATTTCCGGCCGGCGGAATACTGCACGAGCACCGTGCCCTTCGCGGCGCCCGCGAGCGACTCGGCGGCCTGCGCCTCGACGCGCTCGATATAGCCTTCGAGCGCGTCCTTGCCGACCTGGTATTCGAAGGTCGCGGCCGGGCTCACCAGCCGCACCCCCGTGACGCGCACCCTGCGCGCGCCTCGGGCGGCGGCGTTCGCCGGCGTGAAAGGTTGCCAGATCCCCGCCTGGGTGACCGCGGGGACGCTCCCGGCCTTCTGGGCGCGCTGCTCGTGCACCCAGAAGCCGAGCGCGGCGAGCGCCAGCACCACGATGCCGAAGATCCGCATCCTCCCCCCTGGGCGAAACTATAGCGCCAACAGCGGCGCCGGGAAATCGTTCCCGGTCAGTGAACCTTCCTGAGGACCTTGCTCTCGACCCGGCCCTTGGCGAGCTCCGTCCCGATGATCTCGCCGTCTGCGATGCGGGCGGCGTCGCGGAGGATTTCGCCCTTCGCATTGCGCGTCACCGAGTAGCCGCGCGCGAGCAGGGCGGGATGGTCGAAGGCGGAGAGACCCGCTCTTGCCTCCTTTACTCTCCCTAGGAACTGCTCCAGGCGGCGCGCGACGGCGGCCGAGAGGCGCACGGCGAGGTGCTGGAGGTCGCGCCAGGAGTTGCGCAGGCGCTCGGCGGGGTGCACGAGGCGCTTTGCGAGGGCATCGACGGTCTGCATCGCGTATTCCATCTTCCGCGTTGCCTCACGGGAGACGCGAACGGCAAGATCGGCCAAGCGTCCAAGCAAGGCTTCGCGGGATGGACTCACCAGCTCGGCGGCGGCGGTGGGGGTGGGCGCGCGCCGGTCGGCGGCGAAGTCGGCGATGGTGAAGTCGGTCTCGTGCCCGACGCCGACCACCACCGGGATTTTCGATGCGCGGATCGCGCGCGCGACGGCTTCCTCGTTGAACTGCCACAGGTCCTCGATCGAGCCGCCGCCGCGCACCAGCAGCAGCACGTCGCACTCGGCGCGCGCGCTCGCCGTGGCGAGCGCCTGCGCGAGCCTTGCCGCCGCGCCTTCGCCCTGCACCGGCGCGGGGTAGACGATGACGGGAATCGCGGGGTTGCGCCGCGCGAGCGTCGTGAGGACATCGCGCAGCGCCGCGGCTGCAAGCGAGGTGACCACGCCGATTCGCTTCGGGTGCTCCGGAACCGGGCGCTTCGCCACCGGATCGAACAAGCCCTCGCGCTCGAGCCTGTCCTTCAGCTTCAGGAACTTCTCGTACAGCGGCCCCAGGCCCGCGCGGCGCATCGCCTCGACCATGAGCTGGAAGCGCCCGCGCGGCTCGTAGAGCGTAACGAGCGCCCGTGCCTCGACCTGCATGCCGTCCTTCGGCTCCCAGTCCAGGGACGCGGCGCGGCTGCGGAACATCACGCAGTCGACCTGCGCCTGGGCGTCCTTGAGCACGAAGTAGAGGTGCCCCGACGGCGCGGGCCGCAGCCCGGAGATCTCCCCGGCGATCCATTGCAGGGGAAAACGCCGCTCGAGCAGGTCGCGCGCGCTCTTCAGCAGCTGCGAGACGCTGAGCACGGGGGCGCCGCTCTGGAGAAGATCGGGCTGCATGCGCGGCTGCGAGATTACATTAATCCACACCTGTCAAGCCCCGCGCAGGCGTTCCGGCGACAGTGCGCGCGGAGCCCGATTCTTATCCATAACGCGCTGTTTCAACAACGGAAAGATCTGCTGAAAAAATAATCGCCACCGACTCGGCAGTGCGTTTCAGGGAGACCGGGCCGCCTGTTCAGCCATAATCCACAAACTTATCCACATCTTTTGTGGATATCGAATCTCCGGACAGGGAGGCAAGTTGCTGCTGCGGT
>JBFLYF010000365.1:0-2999 GCA_040756795.1 Pseudomonadota bacterium | reverse complement strand
GGGGCCTCCGCCGCGACCGCCTCGGCGACGGCCCCGGCGCCGAGGCCGAGCGCCACCGAGAGCGCCGCGCCCGCGGCGTTGGCGCGCTTCCAGTAGATGCCCGCGGCGAGCGGCACGATGCAGGACACGAGCGTCACCTTGTAGGCGTTCTGCACCATCTCGTACATGGTGCTCTTCGAGTTCGCCGCGAACAGCAGGGCGGCGAGCGTGAAGCTCACCAGCACCACGCGCAGCAGGAGCAGGAACTGCCGGTCGCTCATGCGCGCGGCGAAGGGCCGGATCACGTTCTCGGTGAACAGCGCCGTCGGCGCGATCAGCGCCCCGCTCGCGGTCGACAGGATCGCCGACAGCAGCGCGCCGAAGAACACGACCTGCGCCCACAGCGGCGTGCGCTCGAGGATCAGGCTGGGCAGGATGCGCTGGATCTCGCGCGCATCGTCGCTGGCGAACAACCTGGCGAACCCCGGGTCGATCACCAGCGCGGCGTAGGCGATGAACATCGGCACGAAGGCGAAGCAGAAATAGACGCCGCCGCCGAGCAGGCAGCCGCGGATCGCGGTCTTCTCGTCCTTCGCCGAGGTGACGCGCTGGAACACGTCCTGCTGCGGGATCGAGCCGATGGCGAGCGTCATCCAGGCCGCAAGAAAGGCAAGCCAGTCCTTGGGATTGGTCTTGGGAAAAAATTCGAATTTCCCCGCCTCGGCCGCCGCGGCGACAACCTTGCCGGCACCGCCCGCCATGTCGCCCACCAGCCAGGCGATCGCCACGAGGCCCGCGAGGATCACCATCGATTGGAACAGGTCGGTGAACGCCACCGACCACAGCCCGCCCCACAGGGTATAGCCGAGCACGATCGCCGCGCCGATGTAGATTCCGGTCTCGAGCGGGACCGCGCCTCCCGAGAGCACCGAGAACACGAGGCCCAATGCCGTGAGCTGCGCCGAGGTCCACCCCAGGTAGGAGGCGGTGATCGCGAGGCTGGTCGCGACCTCGACCGGCTTGCCGTAGCGCTTGCGGTAGAAGTCGCCGATCGTGAGCAGGTCCATGCGGTAGAAGGCGCGCGCGAAAAAGAGCGCGACGAACAGCAGGCAGAACGAGGCGCCGAACGGATCGGCCGGGATGCCGCCCAGGCCGTCGCGCGTGAACGTCGCCGACACCGAGAGCACGGTCTCGGCCCCGAACCAGGTGGCGAACACCGTGGCCGCGCTCATGTACAGCGGCAGGCTCCTGCCCGCGAGGACGAAGTCCTTCGAGTTGTGCACCCGCTGCGCCGCCCACAGCCCGATCGCGATCGTGGCGAGCAGGTAGAGAACGACCGACGCGATCAGCATGGCGCGATCATAGCTTCAGGACAATCAGCACCGCGGCCAGCCCCGCCACGGCGACCAGCAGACCGAACAGCAGCAGGTTGCGGTGCCGGTTCTGCGCCGTGATGCGCTCGAGCGCGGCCTCGATCCCGCCGATGCGGTCCTCGGCGAGCAGGCGGTGCGCGAGGCGCGGCAGCGTGGGCAGGGTCTGCGCCCAGTAGGGGGCCTCGCGCCTCACCGTGCGCAGCAGCCCGCGCCAGCCGATCTGCTCGCTCATCCAGCGCTCGAGGTAGGGCTTCGCCGTCTGCCACAGGTCGAGGTCCGGATCGAGCTCGCGCCCCAGGCCCTCGATGTTGAGCAGCGTCTTCTGCAGCAGCACCAGCTGCGGCTGGATCTCGACGTTGAAGCGGCGCGAAGTCTGGAACAGCCTGAGCAGCAGCTTGCCGAAGAATATTTCCTTCAGCGGCCGCGCGAAGATCGGCTCGCACACGGCGCGGATCGCGGCCTCGAAGTCATCCAGGCGCGTCGCCGCCGGGACCCAGCCCGCGTCGAGGTGCGCCTGCGCGACGCGGCGGTAGTCGCGGTTGAAGAAGGCGAGGAAGTTCTGCGCGAGGTAGTTCTTGTCGCCTTCGGTGAGCGAGCCCATGATGCCGAAGTCGAGCGCGATGTAGCGGCCGCGCACCGCGCCCCCCTCGCCCTTCACCGGCTCGACCAGGATGTTGCCCGGGTGCATGTCGGCGTGAAAGAAGCCGTCGCGGAACACCTGCGTGAAGAAGATCTCGACCCCGGCGCGCGCCAGCGCCGGGATGTCGATGCCCTGCTCGCGCAGGCTCGCCACCTGCGAGATCGGCGTGCCGTGCATGCGCTGCATCACCATGACGCGCGGCGCGCAGTAGTCCCAGTGCACCGCGGGCACCGCGAGCAGCGCCGAGTTGGCGAAATTGCGCCGCAGGAGCGAGGCGTTCGCCGCCTCGCGCATCAGGTCCAGCTCGTCGTCCAGGTGGCGCGCGAACTCGGCGACCACCTCGCGCGGCTTGAGGCGCCGCGCGTCGGGCCAGAGCCGCTCGAGCAGCGCCGCGGCGGTCTCGAGCAGCCGCACGTCCTTGGCGATCTCGTCCTCGATTCCCGGGCGCAGCACCTTGACCGCGACCTCGGTGCCGTCCTTGAGCGTCGCCAGGTGCACCTGCGCCACCGAAGCGCTTGCAACCGGTTCCCGGTCGAAGCGGAGAAATATTTCCTCTGCGGTCTTGCCCAGGGAATTTCTGACTTCAAGGGCGGCAAGATCCGAGGCAAAAGGCGGCACCTGGTCCTGGAGCTTGGCGAGCTCGTCGGCGATGTCGAGCGGCAGCAGGTCGCGCCGCGTCGAGAGCACCTGGCCGAACTTGACGAAGATCGGCCCCAGGGTCTCGAGCGCCTCGCGCAGGCGCGCCGCCCGGTCCTCGTCCGGGGGCGCGGCAAACCTCGGCAGGAACCGGTAGAGCCGGAAGCGCAGGCCGATGGCGATGATCCTCGCCAGCCGCAGCAGGCTCGCCATCTAGCGCTCCCAGGCGAGCCGCGCGATGCGCCGCTCCAGCCGCTCGAGGCCGTCGCGCAGCTGCGCCGTCGCCGCGGCGAGCGTCGCCATGTCGGCGCGCGGCACGAGCAGCCGCCCCTCCCCGGCGGCGTATTCGGCAACACCCTCGGCGAGTCGCT
>JBFLYF010000364.1:0-3012 GCA_040756795.1 Pseudomonadota bacterium | reverse complement strand
GAGTCGGTGGGCTACCACCCGCAGGTGATCCTCGCCGGCCGGCGCATCAACGACGGCATGGGCGGCTTCATCGCGCGGAAAACCGCGGCGCTGCTCGCCGAATGCGGCCGCCCCGTGCGCGGCGCGCAGGTGACGGTCCTCGGCCTCGCCTACAAGGAGGACACCCCCGACATCCGCAACTCGCGCGTGCCCGACATCGTGCGCGCCCTCCAGGCCGAGGGCGCCGAAGTCCACGTGCACGACCCCGTGGCGCAGCCGGCCGACGCGGAGCGCGAATACGGCATCGCGCTCGAAAGCTGGGAAGCGCTGCCGCGCGCCGACGCGCTCATCCTCGCGGTGGCGCACCGGGCGCTGCGCGCGCTCGGCCCCAAAGAATTCGCGCAGAAAGTGAAGCCCGGCGGCTGCGTGCTCGACGTCAAGGCGATCCTCGAGCGGCGTGCGCTCGAGCGGGCGGGGGTGAGGGTGTGGAGGCTGTGAGGCCACCCCGGCCCCGGCCGCGACTCAGGTCTTGATAGCCGCGTCCAAATCCACCCAGGTCGACGGGAGCTCCGGGTCGTTTCCGAATAGCCGCGGCGCGTCGTCGGTATAGCGGGCGGTGGAAGCAAGCACGGCGAAACGGCCACCCAGTGCGGGGAGCCTGATCCGCAGTATGCGCTTGCCGCGCGATTCGCAGATGCGACGCGCGATGTCGACCCAGCGCAGGTGCTCGGCGAACTGCAGGACCGGATGGGCAGGCGCGGGCTCCAGCGTGCCAACGCGAATAAGGATGTGAGCGAGACGCCGCACCCCCACGCAGGCAAATGACGCATTGAGCGGCCCGGGATGGGGGAACACGCCCCACGCGAGCGCGCGCGCAAAGCGGGCAATCACCGTGCCGGGCATGCCCTGGCCGACAACGGCCGGCACGCGCACGATGGCGAGCCGCTCCGGGTCGTCGCCAAGCGCGACGCGCAGCCTGCGCTCGGTTTCGATCCGGCTCTGCGCATAGGTGCTGCTGCCTGCGAGAGGTGTACCGGTTCCGATCTCGCCGGAGGATCGTGGACCATACACGGCCACCGTGCCGAGATAGACAAGCCGTGCGACGCCGGCCTTCGCGCAAGCCCCCGCGAACCGCGCGGCAGCCTCGGGGTGCTGCAGCGCATTGTTCGCGGCGGGGCTGCCTGCGCAGTGATACGCGATTTCGACGCCGGCGACGGCGTCGCGCATCCGTGATTCGCTCGAATCGAAGCTGAGCGCGGTTGCCTCGAGCGCGCCCGCAGTGGAGCGCTGCAAGCGACGGACCGTCCAGCCCCGCGCCTCGGCGGCGGCACAAAGGGCACCGCCTACAAACCCGCTCGCTCCCCAGACCGCGATTCGCGTCACGCCGCCTCGTCGCGCAGCTTCCAGCGTGCGCCGTCCGCAATGCCCATGAAATAGCCGCCGAGCGGCGAGAGGCTGCGCGCACGCACACACTGCGTCGCGGCCTCCAGGACAAGGCCGACCAGCAGCCACCCGAGCTGCAATCCCGCCCCCGGCTGCGCCGAGCGCTTCTTGTAGAAGATCACGAACTCGCGCAACTTGCGGCGCTGACGCGCGCCCAGCACGTCGCGATTGACCGGCGACATGCGGTGCTCGAGGCGGGCGTTCGGATTGATGAAGAAGCGGGCGCCAAAACGCGCTGCGGCGCGGGTGGAAAAATCGATGTCCTCGAGCATGTGAAAGCCGTTGGCGACGTCGAATGGAACCGCCTCCAGCACCGCGCGCCGCCAGCACGAAAGTCCGCCGCTCAGGCAGTCGCTGGGGATGAGTGCAAGATCGGCGCCGCGCACATGTCCGTGCACACCGACGCGAGCGTCGCGGAAAATGCCGCGGTGAAAGAGGTGGAAGAGCCGCACGTAACCGGCCGGCAGCGGCGGCAGGTTGGTGACCAAGCCCGAGCAGCCGAGCATCGCGGGATGCGCGTGGAACCCCTGCTCGATCGCGTGGAAGTAGTCCGGCTCGAGCACCTCGTCGTCCTCGAGGAAGCAAACGATGTCGCCAGTGGCCTTGCGCGCGGCCACCTGCTTCGCGTGCACGAGGCCGCTGATCGAGGGATCGTGCACGTAGACGAGCGCGGGCTTGCCGGTGCGCCGTGCGAGCGCACCCACCCGGCGCCGCGGCTCCTCGCCTGCGCTCTGGTCGACGATGAGGAGCTCATCGGGCGGCCGCGACTGCGCGAGGATCGAGGCCACCGCCCGCTCCAGGTCTTCGGCGCGGTTCTTCGTCGGGATGACGGCGCTCAGGCGCAGCGGCGCGCGCTGCGGGGGGCCCGCAATGGCTTCGACGATTTCGGCCATCGCCTCGCGGTCTGGCTCGCGCAGGTAGGATTCGGCGTAGCGGCGCGCGGCGTCGCGGCGCGCCTCGAGCTGCGCGGCTCCGAGCGACTGCACCAGCGCCACCGCCGCGACCAACTCCGCCGCGCTGCTCGTGGAGAGCTTCGCCGGGCAGTTCCCGATCAGGGGATCCGCCGGCGGCACGTCCCCGATGTCGACGAACACGGGCAGCCGCCCGCCGAGCATGCCTTCGAGCGCCACGGTGGAGGAGCTGTATGCCACGAGCGTGGTCGCGGCAAGGTCGTCGGCAAGGCTCGTTCCGCGCGACAGGCGCACGTTCGCCGGCCAGGCGAAGCCTGCAAACAGATCTTCCGCGGGGATCGTCGGGTGGCTGCGCACGATCACCGGGAGGCGCAGGCCCGGCGCGGCCGCGAGCAGGACGCGAAGCAGCGCGAGCGCCTCGTCGCGGCTTGAGGAGATCGCTACGAGCAGGCCGTGCTCCGCCGGCGCGGGAATGTCTCGCGCGCGGCGCAGGCTCGCGCCGATGGCGACGCGGCCGGCGAGAGCGGGTGCGCGCTCGCCGAGCCAGGCCGCGGTGACTGCGCCTACCGTGATGACCTGATCGGGCAGCGCGGACGCCGTGCCCGCGTCCGGCTGCTCGAAGGCGAGATGCCGGGGGGTGACGGAGGAATGCTGGTAGCCGACGATACGGCGGACGCCC
>JBFLYF010000363.1:0-3028 GCA_040756795.1 Pseudomonadota bacterium | reverse complement strand
CGAGGACTTCGAGGGCGCGATCGAGCGGGCGGCGCGAGAGCGTGCCGATGGCCTCGTGCACATGCCGGACGGCCTCTATTTCCTTCACCGGCGCGCCCTCGTCGAGCGGGTCGCCCGCACGCGTCTCCCCGCGATGTACGCCTCGATCGAGGCCGTGACCGACGGTGGCCTGATGACCTACTCGATCGACAACCTCGACCTCATGCGGAAAGCCGCCGACTATGTTGATCGCATCTTGCGCGGTGCAAGTCCGAGCGAGCTGCCGATCGAACGGCCGACGCGGATCCACCTCGTCCTGAACCTCAGGACCGCGAAAGCCCAGGGCATCAAGTGCCCGCAGTCGCTGCTCGTGCGCGCCGACCAGGTGATCGAATGAGGCGGCGCGCGCTGCTCGGAGCCTTCGCCGGCATCGCGCTGGCACGTCCCATCCTGCCGCGCTCGCAGCCTGCCGCCCGCCGCGTGACTTACCTTTCGATGCTGACCCCTGACGACGCGGCGCCGGGGCACAAGCTGTTGATCGATGCGTTGCTCGCGCGGGGATGGACCCAGGGCCGCAACCTGATGCTCGAATGGCATTACGCCGAAAGTGACTCGAAGAGCCTGTCGCAGCTCGCGGCGCGGATCGTGCGCGCCGCCCCGGACGTGATCGTCGCCAACGGCCCGGCGCCGGCGCTGGAGCTGAAGAAAGCGGGGACCAAGCGGCCGGTGGTGTTCGTCGTCGTGTTCGACCCGGTCAAGCTGGGCCTGGCCGAGAGCCTCGCGCGCCCGGGCGGGTCGTTCACCGGGCTCTCGACCGCAGTCCCCGAAGGCTTCTTCGGCAAGCAGCTCACGCTCCTGCGCGAGGCGGTGCCGAAGCTTTCGCGCCTGGCGATGCTCTCCAATCCGCGCAATCCGATCCATACGATGACCCGGGACCGCCGGCTAGAGTCGGCGCGCACGCTCGGCTTCGAGCCGATCGAGCTGCAGGCGGCGACGCTAGAGGAGATCGAGCCGGCATTTCGCGAGGCGGCGCGCCGGGCGGCCGACGCCATGTATGTCGGCGGCGATCCGCTGACCATGTCGCACCGCCCGCTGGTCGCCGAGCTCGCGCTGCGCGGGCGCCTGCCGACGTTCTTCCTGTTCCGCGAGCACGTCGAGGCGGGCGGCCTGATGTCCTACGGCGCCGATCGCAGCGACCTTGTGCGTCGCGGGGCGGAGTACGTCGACAGGATTCTGCGGGGCGCACTGCCACGCGACCTCCCGATCGAGCAGCCGACCAAGTTCGACCTGGTGATCAACCTGAAGACCGCCCGGGCGCTCGGCCTCGCGCTCCCGCAGTCGCTGCTGCTGCAGGCGACCGAGGTGATCGAATGAGGCGTTCAGCCGCCCGTGTCGTCGAGCACGCGCGCGAGCGCGCGCGCCGGCGCGAGCACCAGTACCCCGCGAAGCGCGCGTCCATGGAGCGCGCCGAAGTCGCGCGCATCCCCTGTGACCAGCACGTCCGCACCGGCGTGCACGGCGGCGGCGAGGATCGGTGCGTCCTTGAGTCGAAGTCCCTCGCTTTGCGCCCATTCCACGAGCGCCGCCGGCGCTTCGGGCACGAGGGCCACGTGCGCCAGGGTATCGGCGAGGCGGCGCTCGTACCCCTTCGCCTTGAGCGCGAGGTTGCGCCGCGCTTCCTCCAGCGCATGGGCCGAGGTCTGAAGCGTGCAATGGCCCGCGCGGGCGAGCGCGACGAGCGCCTGGGCGTTGCCCGTGTCCTGGTATGCGGCGCTGAAGACGACGTTGGCGTCGAAGAAGAGCTTCAACGCTTGCGCCGGCGAAGCGCCTTCTGCACCCGCCTCGCGTCGGCGTCGGAAATGCGGTTCGCTGCCTCGAACTCCTTGACCCGCGCGTCCGAATACAGCTCGACGGGGTACACCGCCGCGGGCCGCAGGACCACGGCGCCGTCGTCCGTCGCCTCCACCAGCAGCGTGGCCCGGCCTTCCAGCCCGAGCTTGCGCAGCACGGACGCCGGCAACGACACCTGCCCTTTCTTGCCCAGCCTGACGACGTCCATCGCGGTCTCCGGTTTCCGGATTCCCGGATTATCGCATATCCGGGGCAAGCGCGGCCCATCGCGCGGCAACCCGATGATGCAATCCCTCCGGCTGCGCGCCGACCGGGTGATCGAATGAAGCGCCGCGCGGTACTCGGCGCGCTCGCCGCGCTCGGCGCCCTGCCCGCGCTTTCCCGGGCGGGCGCGAAGCGCACGTACCGCATCGGCTACCTCATCGACCAGCCGCTGATCGAGCCGCCGTCGCGCGAGCGCGCGGCGTTCCTGCAGGGGCTGCGCGAGCTCGGCTACGTCGAAGGCGCGAACCTGCGGATCGAGTACCGCTCTTCCGAGACCGACCCGACCTTCCTGCCCGAGCTCGCGGCCGAGCTCGCCGCGATGCGGGTCGACGCGATCGTCGCGATGCCCAATCTCCCTGTGCATGCGGCATTGAAGGCGAGCCGCACGATCCCGATCATCTTCGTCATAGGAGACGACCCGGTACGCCAGGGCTTCGCCAAGAGCCTGGCGCGTCCCGGCGGCAACGCCACGGGGATCACCCTGCTGCAGCCCACGCTCGAGCCGAAGCGCCTGGAGTTGCTGCGCGAGCTGCTGCCGCGCGCGCGCCGCATCGCCATGCTGCGGGCGCCGGCGGCGACGGCGTTCACCGGGGAGTATGCGCAGTTCACATCCGCGGCCGCTCAAAAGCTCGGGCTGACGCTGGAGGGCCACGAGATCCGCGAGCTGGGCGAGCTGCCGGCGCAGCTCGAGAAGATCGCGGCCTCGCGGCCCGATGCGCTCGTCACGGTTGCCGACCAGCGCCTGATCGCGGCGCGCAAGATCATCGCCGAGTTCACCCTGGCGCGACGCCTGCCGAGCGTGATGGGGGTCGCCGATTATGCGCAGCTGGGCGGGCTCGTCTCCTATGCGACGAACATCCCGGAGCAGTTCCGGCGCCTCGCGAGCTACGTAGACCGTGTCCTCAAGGGCGCGAAGCCCGGCGAGCTGCCGATC
>JBFLYF010000362.1:0-3030 GCA_040756795.1 Pseudomonadota bacterium | reverse complement strand
GAACCAGGTGGGGCTCTCGCGCTCGCGCTTCTACGACCTGTTTCACCTGAGCACCGGGCACTCGCCGCGCGCCTACCTCGACATGCTGTGCGTCGAGTCGGCGATCGCCAAGCTCTCCTCGGGCAGCGCCAAGATCGCGCAGGTCTCGGCCGAGCTGGGGTTCTCGGCGCAATCGAACTTCACCCGCTTCTTCCAGCAGCAGGTCGGCATCGCGCCCTCGGAATACCGGCGCGCGGCCGCCAAGCCCCCGGAAGAGGAAGCCGACTAGCCGGTCGGCGCGTCGCTCGCGCGCGTGCGCTCGGCGCCGCTGCGCGGCTCGGCGAGCCGAGGGCTGCGGTAGATCAGGTAGTAGACCAGCGCCACCATCACGCTGCCGCCCAGGATGTTGCCGAGCGTCACCGGCACGAGGTTGGCGGCGAGCCCGGCCCAGTTCGCCTCGCCCGCGAGCAGCATGCCGAGCGGAATGAAGTACATGTTGGCGACGCTGTGCTCGAAGCCCGCCGCGACGAACGCCGAGATCGGCAGCACGATGGCGACGATCTTGTCGACCACGGTGTGGCCGGCCATCGCGAGCCACACCGCGAGGCAGACGAGCACGTTGCACAGCACGCCCTTGAAGAAGGCCTCGGCGAAGGGCAGCGCGGTCTTCGCCGCTGCGATCTTCACGTAGGCGGCGCCGACCGCGCCGCCGTTCATGGCGCCGTGATTCGCCAGGTACACGGTGAGCGCAAGCCCCACCGCGCCCACCGCGTTCGCGAGGTACACCACCACCCAGTTGCGCAGGACCTCGGCGGCGGTGATCTTGCCGTCGGCCCAGGCCATGACCATGAGGTTGTTGCCGGTGAAGAGCTCGGCGCCGCCGACCACGACCAGCACCAGGCCGAGCGAGAACACCAGCCCGCCGAGCAGCCGCGTCGCGGCGAAGCCGAGCGAGGCGTCCGCGGCGACGAGCGTGAAGTACAGCGCGCCGAACCCGATGAACGCCCCGGCGAGCACGCCGAGCATCGCGGTCTGCAGGAGCGTGAGGCGCGCCTTCGTGACCCCCACGCTCTGGATCTTTTCCGAGATCTCCCTGGGCGAGTACGCGTCCAGTCCGAGCTGAAGATAGGCCATGGGTTGGAGTCGATTGGATCGAAATCTCATTTTCCCGGCCCATGGCAAGTGCCGCTTGATGCCGGTCAAAGGAGGCACGCGCTAGGTACAATCGGGTGATGGCCGACCGCAAGTTCGGATTCGAGACGCTTTGCCTGCACGCGGGCCAGATCCCGGATCCGGCGACCGGGGCGCGCGCCGCGCCCATCTACCAGACCACCTCGTTCGTGTTCGACTCGGCCGACCATGCGGCGAGCCTGTTCAACCTGCAGACCTTCGGCAACGTCTACTCGCGCATCTCGAACCCCACGGTCGCGGTGTTCGAGGAGCGCATGGCCGCGCTCGAGAACGGCCGCGCCGCGCTCGCCTGCGCCACCGGCCAGGCGGCCGAAGTCACCGCGATCCTGACGCTCTGCAAGGGGGGCGACCATATCGTCTCGGCCTCCACGCTCTACGGCGGGACGCACACGCTGCTGGGGGTCAACCTGAAGAAGCTCGGGATCGAAACGAGCTTTGTCGACCCGGACCAACCGGAAAATTTCAAGAAAGAAATCAGAAAAAACACCAAGCTGCTGTACGCGGAAACGCTCGGCAACCCGCTCATCAACATCGTCGACCTCGAGCCGCTCGCGGCGATCGCGAAGGACGCGGGCATCCCGCTGGTGGTGGACAACACCGTGCCCACGCCGTACCTGTGCCGGCCCTGCGACTGGGGCGCGGACATCGTGGTGCACTCGGCGACCAAGTACATCGGCGGGCACGGCACCACCATGGGCGGCGTGATCGTCGAGTCGGGCAAGTTCGACTGGGGCAACGGCAAGTTCCCCGAGTTCACCTCGCCCTCGCCCGGCTACCACGGCGTGATCTTCCACGAGACCTTCGGCGACTTCGGCTACACCATGAAGGCGCGCATGGAAATCATGCGCACGTTCGGGCCGGCGCTCTCGCCGCTCAACGCCTGGCTGCTCCTGCAGGGCCTCGAGTCGCTGCACGTGCGCATGGATCGGCATTGCTCGAACGCGCTTGCAGTGGCAAAGTTCTTGAAGGATCACCCGAGGGTCGCTTGGGTCAATTACCCGGGGCTGCCGGAGAGCAAGTATTTTTCCTTGTCCCGGAAGTATTTCCCAAAAGGCGCGAGCGGCCTCCTTAACTTCGGCGTGAAGGGCGGCGCCCGGGCGGGCGAGCGCTTCATCGAGGCGGCGCAGTTCATGAGCCACCTCGCCAACATCGGCGACGCGAAGACGCTCATCATCCACCCGGCCTCGACCACGCACCGGCAGATGAGCGACGAGGACCAGCTGAAGGCGGGCGTGACGCCCGACATGGTGCGCATGTCGGTGGGGATCGAGTCGCTCGACGACATTCTCTGGGACATCGATCAGGCTCTGAACGAGGCGGGAAAGGCATGATCACCTACGACATCATCGAGCACGGCAAGCCGCTGCAGAAGGTCCTGAAGGAGACGCCCAGGCCCCAGGGCACCGAGGTGCTGGTGCGCGTCACGCGCTCGGGCGTGTGCCACTCCGACCTGCACATCTGGGACGGCTACTTCGACTGGGGCGGCGGCAAGCGCTTCTACGTGAAGGAAAGAGGTTGTGTGCCTCCGTTTACCTTGGGTCACGAACCTTTTGGAATTGTTGAAGATTTTGGTTCTTCCGTTTCAAGAATCGACAAAAAACTTCGCAAGGGGCAAAACAAAATAGTCTTTCCCTGGATCGGCTGCGGCAAGTGCCCGGTGTGCAAGGCGGGGCAGGACAACTACTGCGTCTCGGGCACGCGCTTTCTCGGCGTCAACCGCGCCGGCGCGTACGCGAGCCACGTGCTGGTGCCGCACCCGAAGTACCTGGTGGACCCGGGCGGCATCGACGAGGCGTTCGCCGCGACGCTCGCCTGCTCGGGGCTCACCACCTACAGCGCGAGCGCGAAGCTCCCCGAGCT
>JBFLYF010000361.1:0-3058 GCA_040756795.1 Pseudomonadota bacterium | reverse complement strand
CTGGCCTACGCGCCCCTTTGCGGGGCGTCCGAGCCGCCGAAGCTCGACGGCGCCAACACGGCCTGGATGCTCACCTCGTCGCTGCTGGTGCTGTTCATGACGCTGCCGGGACTGGCGCTGTTCTACGCCGGCCTGGTGCGCGCGAAGAACGTGCTCTCGGTGCTGATGCAGTGCTTCGCGATCACCTGCATCGTGACGCTCGCCTGGGTGGTGGTCGGCTACGGCATCGCCTTCGGCGACGGCGGCGACCTGAACAAGTGGTACGGCGGATTCGGCAAGGTCTTCCTCGCCGGCGTCGACGCCAAGGCGATCCGGGCCGGCACCAGCATTCCCGAGACCGTGTTCGCGATGTACCAGCTGACCTTCGCCATCATCACGCCGGCGCTGGTGCTCGGCGCCTACGCCGAGCGGGTGCGCTTCTCGGCGATGCTGCTCTTCAGCCTGCTCTGGCTGCTGCTCGTCTACGCTCCCGTCGCGCACTGGGTATGGGGCGACGGCTGGCTGCAGAAGATGGGCATCATGGACTTCGCCGGCGGCACGGTGGTGCACCTGAACGCCGGCGTCGCGTCGCTGGTGTGCGCGCTCGTGCTCGGCAAGCGCAGGGGCTTTCCCGAGACGCCGATGCCGCCCCACAACATGACCATGGCCGTGACCGGCGCGTGCATGCTGTGGGTGGGCTGGTTCGGCTTCAACGCCGGCAGCGCGCTCGAGGCGAACCCCACCGCCGGCATGGCGATGCTCGTGACGCACGTCGGCGCGGCGACCGGGGCGTTCGCCTGGATGGTCAGCGAATGGCTGCGCTACGGCAAGCCCTCGGCGCTGGGCGCCGTCACCGGCATGGTCGCGGGCCTGGGCACGATCACGCCGGCCTCGGGCTTCGTCGGGCCGATCGGCGCGCTCGTCATCGGCGGCGCGGCGGGCATCGTGTGCTTCTTCGCCACCAGCTACATGAAGCAGGCGCTCAAGGTGGACGACTCGCTCGACGTCTTCCCGGTGCACGGCGTGGGCGGCCTGATGGGCACCCTCCTGACCGGGGTGTTCGTAGCGGCGACGTTCGGCGGCGCGGGCTACCCCGAGAAGGTGACGATGGGCGACCAGGTGCTGGTGCAGCTCGCCGGCGTCATCGCGGTCGCCGCGTGGTCGGCGGTGCTCACCTGGGTGATCCTCAAAGTGAGCGACGCCCTCGTCGGGATGCGCGTCAGCGCGGACGAGGAGACCGAGGGGCTCGACACCGTGCTGCACAACGAGAAGGGCTACAATTTGTAGGCGATGCAGCGCCGGGAGTTCATCAAGTTCTGCGCGGCGTCGGCGGCCGCGACCGGGGCGCCGGTCGCCGCGGCCGGGGACGCCGAGCCCCGGTTCTACGCGCGCTCGAAGCTGGTCGACCCCTCCGGCGCGCCGCTGCGCGGCCGCGGCATCCGGCCGCAGCACAACCTGATCTTCCATTACCCGTACGCGAGCACGCCCTGCTTCCTGCTCAACCTGGGGCGGCCGGCGAAGGCCTCGGCGCGGCTGCTCACCGCGGACAAGCACGTCTACGAATGGCGCGGCGGCGTCGGCGCGCGGCGCTCGATCGTCGCCTACTCGGCGATCTGCGCGCACCAGATGGCCTACCCGACGCGCGAGATCAGCTTCATCAGCTACCGCACCGAGAAGAGCGCGCGCAACCGCTTCGGCAACGTGATCCATTGCTGCGCCGAGCACAGCCAGTACGATCCGGCCGAGGGCGCGCGCGTGGTGGCGGGACCCGCGCCGCAGCCGCTCGCCGCGATCCTGCTCGAGCACGATGCGGCGAGCGACGAGCTCACCGCGGTCGGCACGCTCGGCGGGGAGATGTTCAACCAGTTCTTCGCCAAGTACGCGTTTCGCCTGCAGCTCGAGAACGGCGGCGCGGCGCGCCGCGAAAGCGCCGGCAGCTGCGTGGTCGAGGCGCTGGAGAATTACTGCAAGCAGCAGGTGAAATGCTGATCTGGCTGGAAAGGGACGATCCCTTTCCGCCGCCGGAGAAAGCGCTCGAGGAACCGAACGGCCTGCTGTGCGCCGGCGCGGACCTCTCCAGCGAGCGGCTGCTCGACGCCTACCGCCGCGGCATCTTCCCCTGGTACTCGGGCGAGGAGCCGATCCTGTGGTGGTCGCCCGACCCGCGCATGGTGCTCCACTGCGACGAGCTGAAGGTCTCGCGCTCGCTCGCGAAGAACATGCGAAACAAGGGCTTCGAGGTCACCTGCGATACCTGTTTTTCTGAAATTATTTCTTGTTGTTCAAAGCCAAGGAAAGGCGACGCCCGAACTTGGCTCGGGCCCGAGATGCGCCGCGCCTATGTCGCGCTGCACCGGCTCGGCTACGCGCACTCCTTCGAGACCTGGCTCGGCGGCGAGCTGGTCGGCGGCCTGTACGGCGTCGCCATCGGCCGCATGTTCTACGGCGAGTCGATGTTCGCGCGCGCGACCGATGCGTCGAAAGTCGCGCTCGTGGCGCTGGCCGGGGAGCTGCGCGCACGCGGCTTCCCTCTGATCGATTGCCAGCAGCGCACGCCGCTGCTCGCCTCGCTCGGCGCGCGCGAGATCCCGCGCCGCCGGTTTTTGCGCCGCGTCGCGGCGTTGGTAAACTACCCGGAACCGACGGGGAAATGGACGCGTGTCCAAGCTTAACGACCTGCCGCATGCCGTACTGCAGTTCTACGTGACTGCGCCCTACCCGTGCAGCTACCTGCCGGAGCGCATGGCGCGCTCGCAGGTCGCGACGCCCTCTCACCTCATCAACACCGACCTCTACGGCGACCTGGTCAAGGCGGGCTTCCGGCGCAGCGGCATCTTCACCTACCGGCCGCACTGCGACAGCTGCCGCGCCTGCGTGCCGGTGCGCATCCCGGTGCACGAGTTCCGGCCCGCGCGCTCGCAGCGGCGCGCCTGGCAGGCGCACGCCGAGCTCGCGTCGCAGGCGCAGCCGCTCAAGTTCCGGCTCGAGCACTACGCGCTCTACCTGCGCTACCAGTCGCGCCGCCACACCGGCGGCGGCAGGGACCACCCCACCCGCGCCCACGACACCCACATCCAGC
>JBFLYF010000360.1:0-3066 GCA_040756795.1 Pseudomonadota bacterium | reverse complement strand
CCGCTTCCGCATCGCCGGCATCGACGTCTCGATCGCCCTGCCCGAGGGCGGGGAAGGGCTGCCGCATCTCGACAGGTGCCTCGCGCAGTTCGAGGACTTCTGCATCGTCACCGAAAGCGTTCGCCGCGGCATCCCGGTGAACGTGAAAGTCGAATCGCCTATCGCAACCGGGGGTTGACCATGGAAGCATCGAGGCTCGGATCGGTTCTCGTCGGCATCGCGCTCGCCCTCGCGGGGAGCGCGCAGGCCCAGACGCAGGCGCAGGGCGAAGGCACCCTGCTGGTCAACCCGCACCAGAACTTCGTGCAGCAGTTCGAGGGCACGAAGACCTGCCTCGCCTGCCACGAGGCGCAGGGAAAGGAGGTTTTCGGCTCGATCCACTACCAGTGGAAAGCGCCGGCGCCGAACCTGGCCAACGCCGGCGAACGCAGGATCGGCAAGATCAACTCGACCAACGACTTCTGCACCAACCCGTCGTTCCAGTGGATCGGCATCCTCACCAACGACCAGGGCAAGGTGATCGGCAACGGCTGCTCGAAATGCCACGCCGGGCTGGGGCTCAAGCCCTCGGAAACCATGAGCCAGGCGCAGCTCGAGAACATCGACTGCTTGATGTGCCACGCGTCCGGCTACCGCCGCGAGGTGGTGAAGAAGCCCGACGGCGCGCTCGCCTGGATGCCGGTGGCGCGCAACAACCCCGAGCTGATGACCAACATCGCGCAGGGCGTCGGCAAGCCCACCAACCTCAACTGCCTCGCCTGCCACGTCGGCTCCGGGGGCGGGCTGAACTTCAAGCGCGGCGACCTCGAAACCGCGCACCTCAAGCCGACGCGCGACTTCGACGTGCACATGGGCAGCGGCATGCAGTGCATCCAGTGCCACAAATTCACGCAGCACAAGGTCGAGGGCGCGGGCACGCAAATGAGCGGCATGGACTGGCCCTCGAACGAGCGGCGCCCGCAGTGCGAGGGCTGCCACGCCGCCGAGCCGCACAAGACGGCGCAGCTCAACCGCCACGCGAAGAGCGTCGCCTGCGCGACCTGCCACATCCCGACCATCGCCAGGAAGGACCGCACCGACGTGCGGCGCGACTGGTCGCGCGCCGAAGAGGTGAAGGGCGAGGGCCGCTTCGAGCCGCACATCGAGTTCGCCAGCAACGTCAAGCCGGCCTACGCGTGGTGGAACGGCAAGGGCACGGTGGCGCTGCTCGACCAGCCGGTGAAGCCGGGGCCGAACGGCAAGGTCTCGATGTACAGGCCGCAGGGATCGATCGCCGACCCGAATGCGAAGATCTCGCCGTTCAAGTACCACACCGGAAAGCTGCCGGTCGAGACTGCGACGGGGTTGATGATCCCGGTGCAGGTCGGTCCCACCTTCAAAGCCGGCAACACGATGGCGAGCGCGCTCGGCGGGGCGAAGGGCTTGCTTGGCAAGGAGCTGATGGCGAAGGACGTCAGCTACGTCGAGGTGGACCGCTGGCTCGGCGTGTTCCACGAGGTCGTGCCCAAGGCGCAGGCGCTGAAGTGCGCCGACTGCCACGGCGGCGACCGGCTCGACTGGAAGGCGCTCGGCTACGCGGGCGACCCGCGCAAGATGGGCGGCCGGAAAGCGAAGCGGTAGAAAGTCATTCGTCTTCCGCCTTGCGGCGCGCCGCAGCCAGGCCCGCGGCCTCGCGCAGCGCCGCATGCTCCGCGGCGGAGAGCAGCTCGCCGCCGCGCAGCGTCTTCAACAGGTAGTAGGCCTGGCGCCTGGTGCCGGGCACGATCTCGCGCATCAGCGTGCCCGACGGCCCGTCGAACACGCCCGAGACGATGAGCGCCCCCGGCCGCGTGCCGCCGGGCGCCTGGCCAGCGGCCGAGACGACCTTGAGCTTGCGCACCGCGACCAGCGCGTACTTCTCCCGGCCGACGACGATCGCGCTGCCTTTCATCGGCGGGCTCGCCTGCGGCGGGAAGGGCCGCAGCGCGGAGTACACGCCGTCGCCGTACTCCACGATCACCGGGCCGCCCGAAGGCTCGGCGAGCAGGTAGCGGATCGTCTCCTGCCCGCCCGCCCCGTGCAACCGCACCACGCCCGCGACGCGCATCGGCCGGCCTTGCAGCACGACCTCGTCGTCGAGCGCGAACCTGTGCTGCGGCGAAGCCATCAGCCGGTTTCCGCGGCGAGCGGCCGGCCCTCCGCGCCGAGCGCGACGACCCTGTCGCGGCCCGCCGCCTTGCCGTAGGTGAGCCCCGCCTCGGCGCGCGCCAGCACCAGGCGCGCGTTCTCGCCCTTGCGGTGCTCGGCGACGCCCACGGTGCAGGAGAGGCGATGCCGTCCCTGCACCTCGGGCAGCGGCTCGTGCGCCACGCGTTCCCGGATGCGCTCTGCGGCGATCACCGCTCCCTGCAGGGCGGTGTCGGGCATGAGCGCGAGGAACTGCTTGCCGCCGTAGCGCCCGAAGACGTCGACGTCGCGCAGCGCGCCCGCGGCGGCCGCGGCGAAGCGCTTGAGCGCGACGTCGCCCGCGACCTCGCCGTGCGCCTGGTTGACGCTCGAGAGCTGGTCGAGGTCGATGCGCGCGACGGAGAGCGGCTTGCCGGTGCGCTCGGCGCGCGCGATCTCGCGCTCCAGGGCGTCCGCGAGGAACGGGCGGTTGTGCACGCCGGTGAGCGCGTCGCGGCTGTCGCGGTCCTTCGCGCTCTCGGCGAGCTCGTGCAACTCGAGATGCGCCGCGGCGAGGCGCGCGCGCAGCCGCAGCACGGTCCCGGCGGCGAAGGTGAACCAGGCGAACGCGACGGCGAGCGCTCCGAACAGCGTCCACGCCGCCGCGAGATCGATCCTGCGCCCGTCGTCGATCAGCATGAAGAGCGCCGTGCCGTGCGCCGCGAGGCCGATCGTCGCGACCACCGCGAGGCGCGGGCGGTCGAGCTGCAGCGCGCCGTAGAGCATCGCGATCAGGTACAGGGGGGCGAGCGCCGCCACGGCGCCGTCGGTGGCGTAGGTGAGCCAGGCGAGCAGCAGGAACGCCGCGGCGAGCTGACCGGCGGCGAAATCGGCCTCGGCAAGGCGCGCGCCGGGCCGCGT
>JBFLYF010000036.1:0-14875 GCA_040756795.1 Pseudomonadota bacterium | reverse complement strand
AAAGGTTCGGCCATGTCAGCGAGATCGGGCTCCGTCCCCGATCTTCCTACCTCAGGTCCAGCGCGCGGCGCCGCGTCAGCTCCACCAGGCAGGCGCTGGTCGCGTCGCCGCCGCCGCGGCGCGCGCACTCGGCCTCACGGTACGCCTTGAACGCGTCGGCGCTGCGGCGGAAGGCGTTCGAGGCGCTCTCGTCGCCTGCCTTGACGTCGGCCGCGCGCGCATCCACCAGGTGCTGCGCGTAGAGCTGCGTCAGGTCCTGCTCGGCGAGCTGCAGCAGCGCCTCGAGGCAGCCGGCCGGCTCGGGCGCGCGCCGGCACTGCGCGAGCACCGGCGCGTCGCGCCGCGGCGTCCAGCCGAAGAACACCGCACGCTTCTCGTCGGCGAGCAGGCAGACGAAGCTCATCTCCACCGGCACGCCGCGCGGGTAGACGATGGCGCCGTTGCCGAGCAGCAGCGAGCTGACGAACTGGCTGCCGACCTTCCTGGTGTAGCGCTCGATCGCGAGGCCCGCGTCGCGGTCGAAGACGACCTTCTGCCCGATGTCCTTGGCAGCGTAGCCGAGGCAGGTGTCGACCGCGGGACCGGAATACTGGGCGAACCCCCCGGTGGAAACCCCGAGAAGCAAAAGCAACACAAATCTCACTTGTACTGTCCCGTGGATTCGGCGCGCAGGCGCGCGAGGCCCGCGAGGCTCTCGGTGAAGGGCGCGGCGACGCCCGCCTTGCGCGCGATCTCGAGCGTGCCGGTGAGCAGCCCGTCGATCTCCAGGCTCTTGCCCGCCTCGAGGTCCTGCAGGGTGGAGGGCTTGAACTTGCCGAGCTTGCGCGCCATGTCCATGCGCGCCTCGGGATCGATGTCGGCGTCCACGCCGACCGCGCGCCCGATGGCGAGGCATTCGCGCATGATCGCGATGAGATAGGCCTTGACGTAATCGTCCGCGATCAGCCGATCGGCGCTAGCGAGCGTGAGCGCCGCGACCGGGTTGAAGCTGACGTTGCCGATCAGCTTCACCCAGAAGTCCTTCTCGATGAAGGCGCTTTCCTGCACCTCGAAGCCCGCCGCGCGCAGCGCCTCGGCGATGCGCTGCGTGCGCCCGGTGTTCCTGCCGCCGGGCTCGCCGAGGATCAGCCGCGAGCCCATGTCGTGGCGGATCACGCCGGGCTCGGGGGTCGAGGCGGCGAGATGGATCACGCAGCCCACGACGCGCTCGGTGGGGATCGCGCGCGAGATGCGCCCGCCCGGATCGAGGCTCTCGAGATGGAGCTGGCCGTCGCCGTAGCGCAGGCGGTCGAAGAACCACCACGGCACGCCGTTCATCGCCGTGACCACCGACGTGTGCGGCGCGAGCAGAGGCCCGATGCCGCCTGCGACCTCGGGCAGGCTCTGGCCCTTCACCGCGACGATCACGTAGTCCTGCGGTCCGAGCGGGACGGGGTTGTCTCCCGCCTTTACCTTGAATGTCTCTTTCTTCCCCGCAGAGACAATTCTCAAACCCTCCTCCCGGATCGCCGTCAGGTGCTTGCCCCTCGCCACGACTGAGACGTCGTGCCCGGCACGCGAAAGCCACGCGGCGAGCAGCCCGCCGACCGCGCCGGCGCCGTAAATGCAGATTTTCATTTTGCTATTCTATGGGACGGTAACAGGGGAACCAAAGGTTCCCCCGTACCCCCTCCGGAGGAGCGCCGACCATGTTCGCGTTCATGAAGAAGATGAAGTCCCTGCTGCCCGCCTCGAGCACGCTGCCCGGGCGCGCGCAGAAGATGGAAGTTCCCGAGCGCCACTTCGTGAACGGCAACCGGCTCGAGCCGCCGTTTCCCGCAGGGATGGAGCGCGCTGTCTTCGGCATGGGCTGCTTCTGGGGCGCAGAGCGCCTGTTCTGGCAGCTGCCCGGCGTCTACTCGACCGCGGTCGGCTACGCCGGCGGCGAGACGAAGAACCCGACCTACGAGGAAGTCTGTTCCGGATTCACGAACCACGCCGAGGTCGTGCTGGTGGTGTTCGATCCGAAGACGATCGGCTACGAGCAGCTGCTGAAGACGTTCTGGGAAGGCCACGATCCCACGCAGGGCATGCGCCAGGGCAATGACGCGGGTACGCAATACCGGTCAGTGGTTCTTGCTTTCAATGATCTTCAGCTTGAGGCAGCGCGAAAATCAAGACAGATGTTCGAAAAAGAACTTCGAAAGAAAGGCTTTTCTTCGATAACTACGGAAATCAAGCCCGCCGGCGAGTTCTACTACGCCGAGGTCTATCACCAGCAGTACCTCGGCAAGAACCCGGACGGCTACTGCGGGCTGGGCGGAACCGGCGTTTCCTGCCCGGTGGGCATCGGCGCGAACGCGTAGGCCGGCCGCGGCGCGCGCGGCGGGCGCCCGACGGGCGCCGGCGCGCGGCGAATGAGCGCCTGCAGCAGGTTCTCGCGCGGCAGGCTGTCGCGCCGCAGCAAGTCGAGCAGCCCGGTCGTCAGCGGCGTGACATGGAGCAGATCGCAGAGCTCGCAGGCGAGGCGCACCAGCGGCGCGGGGACCGGCAGCCGCAGGGCCGGGCGCTCGTGCTCGAGCGCGCGCAGCGCCGCAAGGTGGGCGGCCAGAGTGCGCGGCGCAGAGCCTGCCAGCTCGATCTCCCTGGGCGCGGCAGTGCCGGGAATCTCGCAGAGCGCCGCCAGCGCGTCGGCCAGGTCCTCCACACGCAGGGCGGCGAAACGTCCGGCGGCGTCCGCCGGAACGGGGTGGATGGGACAGCGCGCCAGTCGCGCGAGCCAGTCCGCGCCGCGGCCGCCTTCTCCGGCGAGCAGCGCGGGGCGCACGATGCTGTAGTCGGCGGCAGTGGCGGCGACGCTGCGCTCGCCGGCGAACCTCGAGCGCAGCAGCCGGCTGCGCGACTCGCGGCGCACGCCCAGCATCGACACGTGGATGAGGCGCAGGCCGGAGCGCGCGCAGGCTTCGGCGAGAGCGCGGGGCGCCATGCCGTGCACGCGGTCGTAGGTTTCGCCGCCGCGCTCGCGCAGGATGCCCGCGCAATTGACCACGGCGTCGATGTCGCCGAGCAGCGGCTGCCAGACGTAGCGGGTGGTGAGCGACTCGAGGTGCGTCTCGCGCAGCTCGCAGTCGCGCAGCGCGGGCGGGAGTTTCGCCGACGCCCGCCGCGGGCGGCGCGTGCCGATCACCACGGCATGGCCGCGAGCGCGCAGCGCGCTCGCGGCGTGGCGGCCGACGAAGCCGGTGCCGCCCAGGACCATGACCCTCATGTTTTTCTTGTATCAGTCATTTCAGACTTGACAGAAAAATATGACAGAGATAGCCTGCTGTCAATCCCCATGGCTGCGGAATCCGCGCTGCGCGAGAGATTTGTCCTGCACTGGGGCGAGATGGGCGCGCGCTGGGGCGTGAGCCGCACCGTGGCGCAGATCCACGCGCTGCTCTTCCTGCTCGGCCGGCCGATGCACGCCGAGGAGATCGCCGCCACCCTGCAGGTGGCGCGCTCCAACGTCAGCACCAGCCTGCGCGAGCTGCAGAACTGGGACCTGGTGCGCGTCGTGCACCTCGCGGGGGACCGGCGCGACCACTACGAGAGCGCGCAGGACCCCTGGGAGCTGCTGCGCACCATCGTGCGCGAGCGCAAGGAGCGCGAGTTCGATCCGACGGCGGCATTCCTGCGCGATTGCGTAGCGAGCCCCGAATTCGCGCGCCTCGACGCCGCGATGCAGAAGCGGCTGCACGAGACGCTGGCGCTGATGCAGGCGCTCTCGGCGGGGGTCGAGCAGATGCTCGGCATGGACAACGCCATGCTCAAGCGCCTGATCAGGCTCGGTGCGAAGGTGCGGGGTCTGCTCAAAGCGGCATGAGAACCATGGCGCGGCACTGCGTTCCGCTCAGGGTCTACTATGACAAGTCGTGCCCGCTCTGCGCGACGGAGATGCACGCGCTGCTGGAGCTGGACTGGCGCGGCCGGCTGCAACTGGTGGATTGCTCCGCGCCTGAGTTCAGGGAGGAAGGTATCGAAGGCATCAGCCGGGCGCAGATGATGGCCCGGATTCACGCGCGATCCCGAGGGGCGCTGGCTGGTAGGGCTCGACGCCTTCGAGGCGATCTATCGTGCCGCGGGCCTCAAGGCGACTGCGCGCTTCTGGGGCGACCCACGCTGGCGCCCGCTCCTCGTGCGCCTCTACCCCTGGATCGCGCGCAACCGCCAGCTTCTGTCGCGGCTCGGCGCGCACCGCGTCGTAGCTGCGTTGCTGCGCCGCGCGGGCCGCGGCGCCTGGAAAAGGGACCCTCTTTAGAAGGGCGCAGCGATAGTAACCCCCTGCAGTCCTTCTGTGAGCGCTATTTTTTCAAGCCCAGATGCTTGGCGAAGAACTCCTCCGCGAACGCCAGTGATTTTGCCGCCGTGGCGGCGTCGAACTTGTTCGTCACCGTGCCGCCGCGGCCGAGGAACGCCAAGCGGTCCTGGTACGACTGAACCGCGTGCGGATTGTCGAACGCATGATATGCACCGGGGTAAACCGTCGCCCCGAACTGCTTGCGGTCGTTCTCGGACAGCGAAGCGACGAACTTCGGGCAGGTGTCGGGCTCTTCGTAGTCGTCCTTCTCGCCCGTGAGGATGTGGGCGGGCGCGCCCGTTAGCTTCGCGTACGTGCCGGCGCCGTAGACGCGGTTCGAGCCTGCACGAATCTGCTGCTGGATCCAGCAGATCGGATAGAACGCGAGGTGCGCGGCAAAGCGAGCCTTGCCTCCGGTGTATTCCTGAGTGACTTCCTGCGACGTCATGATCACGGCCAGCACGCCGCCATAGGAAAACCCGACGACACCGATGCGCTGCGGGTCGATGCGCGGATGCGCCGCGAGGTAGAGCAGGCTGCCGTACGTGTGCGGCATCACCTCGCGCGTGGTGCGCGGAAGGGATTGCCAATTCGGAAACATCTCGATCCATAGCGTGGCGATGCCGGCCCGGTTCAGCGCCTCCACGTAGGGGCCAGTTCGGATGGGCTGGTCGTGCTCGTAGCCAGCCGCGGTATGCAGGACCAGGACCGCGGGCAGGCGCGGCTGGGCGGAGGGCGGGATGCGCAATTCGCCTCTCACCGTGACTCCGCCATCGCGGGCGGTCGCAGCCTCGAATGAAACCCCCTCGGACGTGACCGCCTGCTGTGCGTAGCCTGATCCGATACCAAGGACGATCGTGAAGAAGGCGGCGCCGCTTGCGCGGGCAAAACGGGCTCTCGCATGCATAGGGTCCCCTTCAAGAGTTGACGTCACTGCGGATACCCTAGCGCGCGAAAGAAGACGCGTCCTACCTCGTTTGAGGGTTGCGCCGTCAGGCCTGCCGCCATACCAGCGCAATCAGCTTCCCCTGCGAGTGTGCCCCGGTCTTTTCAAACAGATTGGCGAGATGCGTGCGCGCGGTCATCGGGCGAATCGAAAGCTGCGCAGCGATTTCCGCCACGCTCGATCCGCCGGCAAGCAGCGTCAGCACCCGTTGCTCGGCCCGAGTCAGCTTGAAGCGCGTGGCGATTCGCGCCGCCGCATCGTGCGCCGAGCGATGAATTCGCCGGATACGGGCAACGACGCGTGCAGATCCGTGGCGGAGGATGGAAACCTCGAGTTCCGAACCATCCGGAGCCTCCATGCGGACAGCGCCGGACGGCCGGCCGGATGCGGCGTCACGCGCCGCTGCTTCCAAGCGCGAGCGCTTTTCGGAGGTGGCCGCCGACAGCTTGCCATGCGTGATCTGCAGCGGCGAACCCGGTCCGAAAACGTCCCGCGGCTGGCTCGACGCATGGTGCAATGTCATGTCCGTGCCGAGCATCAGGACGACGTCGCCGGTGCTATGTAACGCAGCCTGATAGGCGTCCAGGAGGCGCTGAACACCTTCGAGCCGCCATGCCGCCATCAGCGCACGGCGCAGATGCGGCGTAAGCGTTCTACAGCGTTCGGCTTGGACGCCCGAAAATTCGCCTTTGCGTCGGCTCCGAAAGAAGCTGAACATCGTGCTCGGCCCGAGTTCCGTGTCCTGATCGTCCGTGAGGCCGGCGCAGAGCAGATGGGCGATGTCGAGGGGCCGCCAGAGGTCCCCGTAGATCTCGCTGCCGAGCATGGTCTTCATCGGCAGGATCTGCTCGCTGCGGAACAGCGCGCCGGCCTTCAGAAGGCCACGCCGATCGGCCGCTTGCTTCCAGACATCGCAGGCGTGGTAGTGGGCGCCGTAGGCGCGCAGTGATTCCTCGGGCACCCCGTGCGTGAAGGCGAAGGCCCGGGGCAGGTGCGCATCCAGCGGCGTAAACATAAGCGCGCTTTCTGCGCCGACATAACGAGCGACGCTGGGCACCACTTCCCGCCACGCCTCGGCGGTTTCGATCGTCGAATAGATCGAGCCGATCAGCGCATGTTCGGCTGCCTGCGAACGGCGTAAATGGTCAGCGGACATCGGCCTTCCCGCGGAGTCATCGCGAGAATACAGTTCCGCAAATGTCCGTTCAAGAGGCTAGGCGATTTGCCAAGAGGAGGACAGCCGCATCAGGGACGCCGCGTATCCCGGCGCGGTGGGCTCGTGCATGAAGTAGACGTAGACCTCGCTCCAAGACGTCGCCGCGAGCCGCTTCGCCCACGCGCCGAGATCGGCCTCGGAGTAATTCTCGAGCCGCAGCCGTACGTAGCCCCACGGCGCCGTTTCGACGAGCGGCGGCGGCGCGTTGTCCTCGCGCTCGGAGAGGCAGAGCGCGGCGCCAGCGTTTCGCAGTGCGTCGTAGACATCGTCGGCGAACCAGCTCGCGTTGCGGAACTCGAACGCCGCACCGTGCGCCCGCGGCAGCAGGGCGAGGAAGTCTTTCAGCCTCGGAACGTCCTTCTTCAGGAACGGCGGCAGCTGGAACAGGACCGGCCCGCGCTTCTCATGAAGCACCTGAAGATTCTCGTACAGAAAAGCGACGGAGTCGGTTGTGCTGTCGGCTTTGAGGCGCGCGATGTGCGTGATGCGGCGCGAGGCCTTGATCGCGAAGCGGAAGCCCTGGGGCGTCGCCTTCGCCCAGGCCTCCAGCACCTCGGTCTTCGGCATGCGGTAGAAAGTGTTGTTGATCTCAACGGTGGGCAGCCGGGCGGCGTAGAACGCGAGCATGCCCTCGGGCTTGATGTCCTGCGGGTAGAAGCTGCCCTTCCACTCCTTGTAGGAGTAGCCGCTCGCGCCGGCGAGCAGTTTCTTAGAATGCGCCATGGCCAAAGAGAAGCTTAGCGAATATTCGGCCAAGCGCAGCTTCGCCGCGACCCCGGAGCCCGCGCCCGCGCTCGCCGAGGCGAGGCAAGGCCCGCTGCTCTTCGTCGTGCAGCAGCATTCAGCGCGGCGGCTGCATTACGACTTTCGCCTCGAATGCGACGGCGTGCTCAAGTCCTGGGCGGTGCCGAAGGGCCCGTCGCTCGACCCGGGCGAGAAGCGCCTCGCGGTGCAGACAGAGGATCACCCCTTCGACTACGCGTCGTTCGAAGGCGTCATCCCGCCCGGACAGTACGGCGCGGGCGAGGTGATCGTCTGGGATTGCGGCGTGTATTCGCCGGACGAGGGGGAAACGTGGTTCCACGACCGCGTACGCGCCGAGCGCGAGGTGAGCGCGGGGCTGGAAAAAGGGAAGCTCAGCATCCTGCTGCGCGGCGAGAAGCTGAAAGGCTCGTTCGCGCTGGTGCGCACCAGGGGCGGCAAGGAGTGGCTGCTCCTCAAGCACCGCGACCGCTACGCGTCGCAGGCCGACGTCGCGCAGCAGGGCCGCTCGGTGCTCTGCGGCGCGGCGGTCGAGGATCTGAAGGTGGTGCCGGCACATCAGATGCCGGCGCGGCAACTCGTGCCTTCGGGCGAACGCTCGCCCTTGCCTGCTTCGCTCGCGCCGATGCACGCGGGGGAGGCGGAGGCCGCGTTCAATGACCCGGCCTGGATGTGGGAGCCCAAGCTCGACGGCTACAGGGTTCTCGCTTTCATGGACAAGGATGAAGTACGCCTGTATTCGCGAAAGGGTCTCAACCTCGCGAGGGACTTTCCGAGGCTGGCAGAGGAACTGAAGCTGCAGGGCGCGAGCATGGTGCTCGACGGCGAGATCGTCGCCTTCGATGCCGCCGGACGGCCGTCGTTCCACGCCATGCAGGGCCGCGCGCGGAACGACCCGGCAGTGCTCTACTGCTTCGACCTGCTGCACTTCGCGGGCATCGACCTGCGCGCCGCGCCGTACCGCGACCGGCGGCGCTATCTCGCGCAGTGCCTGCTGCCCACGCCGCACGTGCGGCCGGTGCACGCGCAGGAGGACGGCATCGCGCTGCAGGCGGCGGCGCTCGCGAGCGGCTTCGAGGGCGTGATCGGCAAGCGCAAGGACAGCCGCTACGAAGCCGGCAAGCGCTCCGGCGCCTGGCTCAAGGTGAAGCCCGCGCGCAGCGCCGACTTCGTGATCGGCGGCTACACGCGCGGCAGGGGCTCGCGCGCGCCGCTCGGCGCGCTGCTGGTCGGCACGTGGGAAGGTGGCAAGCTGCGCTACGCCTCGCACGTGGGTTCCGGGTTCGACGATCGTTCGCTGCAACAGGTGAAGGCAAAGCTGGAAAAGCTGCAGAGAAAAACCTGTCCTTTCGATGAAACCCCGGAACGGAACGCCCCCACGACCTGGGTGGAGCCGAAGCTCGTCGCCGAGGTGAAGTTCCAGAGCTGGACCGACGACGGCCATCTGCGCGCCCCGGTTTTTCTTCGTCTGCGGGACGATATCGACGCGAGAGAGGTGGTTCGCGTTCGGCCACGCGAAGAGCCTTCGAATGAAATCGAAAGCGTTCTCCGGCAGCTCGAAACCCGGAAAACAGCCCTGACCATTGCCGTCGGCAAGGATCAGATCCGGCTTACCCATCTCGATCGCGTTTACTGGCCGGGGAGCCCGGCGCTCGCGCAGCCGCCGCTCACCAAGCGCGACCTGCTGCGCTACCTCGCGCGCGTCTCGCCGTTCATGCTGCCGCACCTTGCCGACCGGCCCCTCACCATGATCCGCATGCCCGGGGGCGTCGGCGGCGAGCGCTTCTACCAGAAGCACTGGCCGCAGGAGCGGCCGGACTTCGTGCAGACGTTGCGCATCTACTCCGAGCACAGGGACGAGGATCACGAGGTGCTCGTCTGCAACAACCTCGCGACGCTGCTCTGGCTTGCGCAAGGCGGCACGCTCGAGTTCCACGTCTGGCACTCGCGCGCGAAGCCTGGCCCGGACGCCGTCTCGCAGAGCGCCGACTTCTCCACGGCCGGGGCGCTCGAGTATTCGGTGCTCAACTACCCCGACTACGTCGTGTTCGACATCGATCCCTATATCTACTCGGGCAAGGAGGCGCCGGGCGCGGAGCCCGAGCTCAACACGGCGGCGTTCGAAAAGGGCAAGGAGGTCGCGTTCCGCCTGCGCGAGATCCTGCAGAGCATGCGGCTCGAGGCGATCGTCAAGACCTCGGGCAAGACCGGGCTGCACGTGTTCGTGCCGATCCGGCGCACGCTCGATTTCGACGCCGCGCGCAAGGTTTCCGAGCTGGTGGGGCGGCATCTGGTGCGCGCGCATCCGAAAGACGTCACGCAGGAGTGGAGCGTGCCCAGGCGCACCGGCAAGATCTTCATGGACTACAACATGAACGTGCGCGGCAAGACGCTGAATGCCGCCTATTCGCCGCGCGGCGAGACCGGCGCGCCGGTATCCATGCCGCTGACGTGGGAAGAGCTCGCGACCGCGCATCCACTCGACTTCAGGATCACGAATGCCGCCGAGCGGCTGGCGCGCACGGGGGACCGCTGGGCCGAGGCGCACTCCCGCAAGCAGGACCTGGAGCGGGTCCTGGGAAGCGTAAGCTCTTGATCTGGTTTAAACTCGCTCCCCCTTGCCCGAGGCGCTGGAGGCCCGCATGGCGGCACGATCGATCGCAACCCTGACCGTCTCGTTCGGTCTGGTGTCCATTCCCGTGAAGCTCTATTCGGCTACCGAGTCGAGCAGGGCCATCTCGTTCAACCTGCTGCACAAGGGCTGCGGCTCGAGGCTCAAGCAGCAGTACCTGTGCGTCAAGGAAGAGGTGCCGGTGGCGCGCGAGGACATGGTGAAGGGCTACGAGTTCGCCAGGGACCAGTACGTGGTGTTCACGCCCGAGGAGCTGAAGGCGCTCGAGGAAACCGGCACGCACAGCGCCGAGATCACCGAGTTCGTACCGGTCGAGTCGATCGACCCGGTGTACTTCGACAAGGCCTACTACCTCGCGCCCGACAAGGGCGGCGCGAAGCCCTACGCGCTGTTCGCGCGCGCGCTCGCCGAATCGAAGCGCTGCGCGCTCGGCCGCTGGGCGGCGCGCGGCAAGCAGTACATCGTCATGATCCGCCCCGTCGAGGATGGCCTCGTCATGCAGCAGCTGCTCTACGCGGGCGAGGTGCGCTCGATCAAGGACATCGAGATCCCGAGGACGGAGGTGAAGGACGCCGAGCTCAAGCTCGCGCAGCAGCTCATCGAGCAGCAGGCTTCCGACAAGTTCGATCCCGCCGCCTACACCGACCAGGTGCGCGCGCGCATCGAGGCCGCGATCCAGAAGAAGGTGGACGGGCAGGAGATCACCATGCTCGATGCGCCGGAAGCCGGCGCCCAGGTGATCGATCTCATGGAAGCGCTGCGCGCCAGCCTCGAGTCGCGCAAGCCGCCCAAGCGGGCCGCGCCCGCCGCGCCCGCCGCAGCCGCCGCCCGGAAAACCGGCAAGAAGTAGTTTGTACTCGCAGCGCGACGTGGAGCGGCTGCTCGGGCTGCCGCGCAGCACGATCCGCGCGCTGACCGCCGCCGGGTTCGTCTCTCCGAAGCGCGGGCCGCGCAACGCGCCGCTCTACTCGTTCCAGGACCTGGTCGTGCTGCGCACCGCGCAGGCGCTCGCCGCGGCCGGTGTGCCGCGGCATCGCGTCTCGCGCGCGATGAAGGAGCTTCGCCGCCGCGAGGAGTCCGGGCAGTACGCGCTGCCGTTCGCGGGCGGCTCGCTCAGCGTGATGCACAAGGCGAAAGCGCCGCCGCCGAGCGGGGCCGAATGGTTCGCGCGCGCGATCGCCCTGGAGGCCACCAGCCCCGAAGGCGCGATGCGCGCCTACGAGCGCGCGATCGAGGCCGATCCGGCGCTCGCGGACGCGCGCCTCAACCTCGGCCTGCTGCTGCACCAGGCCGGGCAGCTTGCGGAGGCCGAGCGCGCCTACCGCGAAGCGCTCGGCGCCTGCGGCGACGATTCGCTGCTGCACTACAACCTCGGCGTGCTGCTCGAGGACATGGGCCGCGCGCGCGAAGCGGCGGACGCCTACCGCGCCGCGCTGCGCGCCGACCCGCGCTTCGCCGACTGCCACTACAACCTGGCGCTGCTCTGCAGGTCGCTCGGCCGTCCGAAGGAGGCGATCCGCCACATGGCCGCCTACCGGCGCCTCGCGCGGCCGAAGTAGCGCGGCGCCGCTACGCGGCCTTGGGTCGCGCCGCCCCCGCCTTGCCGATCAGCTCGCGCAGCACGTAGGGCAGGATGCCGCCGTGCTTGTAGTAGTCCACCTCGATGGCGGTATCGATTCTGCTTTTCACTTTGATTTCTTTTTTTGCCCCGTCAGAAAAAGAAATCGACAGCAAAAGCTCTTGCTGCGGCTTGATGTTGTCCAAGCCCGAAATCGAGACCGTTTCGTCCCCTTTCAGTCCCAGCGACTGCGCGCTGTCGGCGCCCATGAACTGCAGCGGCAGCACGCCCATGCCTACGAGGTTGGAGCGGTGGATGCGCTCGAAGCTGCGCGCCACCACCGCCTTGACGCCGAGCAGCTGCGTGCCCTTGGCCGCCCAGTCGCGCGAGGAGCCGGTGCCGTACTCCTCGCCGCCGAACACGACGGTGGGCGTGCCGTCGGCGATGTAGCGCATCGCCGCGTCGTAGATGGGCAGCTTCTCGTTCTTGTACAGAGTGACTCCGCCTTCGGTGCCCGGCAGCATCAGATTCTTGATGCGCACGTTGGCGAAGGTGCCGCGCATCATCACCTCGTGGTTGCCGCGGCGCGCGCCGTAGCTGTTGAAGTCGGCGACCGAGACGTCGTGCTCCTGCAGGTAGATGCCGGCGGGGGAGGTCGGCTTGATCGAGCCCGCGGGGCTGATGTGATCGGTGGTGACCGAGTCGCCGAATACGGCGAGCACCTTCGCGCCCGAGATGTTGCCGGTGCGCCCCGGCTGCATCGAGAAGCCCTGGAAGAAGGGCGGCTCGGCGATGTAGGTCGACTTCGGCCAGCTGTACACCTGGCCGGCGGGCGCGGCGACGCGCTTCCACATCGGGTTGGCCTCGCCGAGGTTGGAGTACAGGCGCCGGAAGGTCGGCGCGTCCATCGCGAGCTTCATGAGCGAGCGCACTTCCTCCGCGCTCGGCCAGACGTGGCCGATGTAGACGTCCTGGCCATCCTTCGATTTTCCGATCGGCTCGCTTCTGAAGTCGCGCATGACGGTTCCCGCGATCGCGTACGCCACCACCAGCGGCGGCGAGGCGAGGAAGTTGGCGCGGATGTTCGGGTGGATCCGCGCCTCGAAATTGCGGTTGCCGGACAGGACCGCCGCGCACACCAGGTCGTTCTTCACCACCGCTTCCTCGATCGGCTGCGCGAGCGGGCCGGCGTTGCCGATGCAGGTCGTGCAGCCGTAGGCGGCGACGGAGAAGCCGAGCTGCTCCAGGTAGGGCAGGAGCCCCGCCTTGGTCAGGTATTCGGTCACCACGCGCGAGCCCGGGGCGAGCGAGGTCTTGATATGCGGCTTCACCCTCAGGCCGAGCTCGACCGCCTTCTTCGCCAGCAGCCCCGCGGCGAGCAGCACGCCGGGGTTGGAGGTATTGGTGCAGGAGGTGATGGCGGCGATCAGGATGTCGCCGTTCCTGATCTCGATCCCGTCGAACGTCCGGTAGGGCCTTTGCAGCTCTTCGGGCTTCTTCCCGAATCCGCTGTCCTTGACGGCAGCGGAGAATAAATTTGTAAACGTCGTCTTTACCCTGTCGAGGTTGATGCGGTCCTGCGGGCGCTTCGGGCCGGCGAGCGACGGGTACACGGTGGCGAGGTCGAGCTCGAGCGTCTGGCTGTAGTCGATCTGGCCCGCCTTCGGGATGCCGAACATCTGCTGCGCCTTGAAATACGCCTCGAACGCGGCGATCTCCGCGTCGGTGCGCCCGGTGCCCCTGAAGTAGGCGATCGTCTTCGCGTCCACCGGGAAGAAGCCCATGGTGGCGCCGTACTCCGGCGCCATGTTGGCGATCGTCGCGCGGTCGGTCACCGAGAGCGACTCGGTGCCCTCGCCGAAGAACTCCACGAACTTGCCTACGACTTTCGCCTTCCTGAGCATCTCGGTGATCGTCAGCACCAGATCCGTCGCGGTGCACGCGGGATGCAGCTTGTTCTTCAGGTTCACCCCGACCACATCGGGGGTCAGGAAGTACACGGGCTGGCCGAGCATGCCGGCCTCGGCCTCGATGCCGCCCACGCCCCAGCCCACCACGCCGATGCCGTTGATCATGGTGGTGTGGCTGTCGGTGCCGACCAGCGTATCGGGGAAATAGATGCCGTCCTTGCAATGCACGCCGCGCGCCAGGTACTCGAGGTTGACTTGGTGCACGATGCCGATGCCGGGCGGCACGACCTTGAAGGTGTCGAAGGCCTGCATGCCCCATTTCATGAACTGGTAGCGCTCCTCGTTCCTCTTGAACTCGAGCTTCATGTTGAGATCGAGCGCGTTCTTCGTGCCGTAGTGGTCGATCTGCACCGAGTGGTCTACGACAAGGTCTACCGGAACGAGAGGCTCGATCACCTTCGGGTCCTTGCCCATCTTCGCCGCGACGCCGCGCATCGCCGCGAGGTCGCACAGCAGCGGCACGCCGGTGAAGTCCTGCAGCACGATGCGCGCCAGTACGAACGGGATCTCCTCGGTGCGCGGCGCGTTCGGCTTCCAGCCGGCGAGCTGGCGCACGTGCTCCTCGGTCACCTTCTTGCCGTCGCAGTTGCGCAGCACCGACTCGAGCACGATGCGGATGGAGACCGGGAGCCTTTCGATCTTCACGTTCAGCGCCTTGCCGAGCCGGGGGAGCGAATAGAGCTTCCCGCCCCTCATCGGCTGGAGCGTGTCGTGCAGGTTATGCGGCATCGAAGCCTCCGTCATTGATCCAGATGGCATCGGGGGTGCAACCCGATCCCGGATTTTGACTGTTGTCGAGGGAATTCAGAAGCAAAGACCTTTCCTCGATCAGGGCCGTGAGCTGCTCGTCGCAGCGCGCGATCGGGGTCGGGTACCGGCGTATCTCCTCGGACAGCTCGGCGATGCGCTGCTCGAGGCTGCGCGTCACGGCTTTGCCTTCCTCTCGAGAACGCGCTCTCCGAGCCGCATGAATTCCCGCGCATCGAAGACGCCGCCGACGTGCGTCGCGAGCACCTTGCCGTCGAAGTCGTGGAACACGAAGGTCGGCGTGCCGCGGATGCCCGCGGCGCGGGCGAACGCCTTCTCCGGCTGCGCGCGGCCGTCGAAGCCGGTCACCTCCTGCGCGCCGAGCGTGTCGATCTCGATGACGCGAAAGCGCTCGACGTAGAAGTCCTGCACTTCCGGGCGCGACAGCACCTCGCGCTTCATGCGCGCGCAGGACGGGCATTCCTCGAACCCGTACATGAGCAGGAGCGCCTGCTTGCCCGCCTTGCGCGCCTCCTGCGCCTCGGCGCGCAGGTCGCCGAGCGAGGGCGAGAAGAACCGCTCCCAGGGCTCGGTCGCGCCCGCGGCGCAGGCCGCGAGCGCGAGCAGCAGGGCGAGCAGGCGCCGCATCAGATCACCATCCGGTCGACGAATTCGCTCACGGGCGTGCTGTCTAGTTTATTCGAATCGAGGCACAAATCCAGGATC
>JBFLYF010000359.1:0-3071 GCA_040756795.1 Pseudomonadota bacterium | reverse complement strand
CCCGGCCTCGATCAGCACCAGCCGCGCAACGCCGCGCCGCTCCAGGCCGAGCACGCGCAGCAGCGCGTGCTCCTGCCAGCGGCGCGCGACATCGAGCGCCTGCGCCGAGAACACCAGGAAGCCGCCGGTGAACAGCGCCACCAGCGCGAGCACGTTCAGGTTCACGCGGTAGGCGCGCGAGAGCATCGCGCCCGACTCCTCGATCGCGTCCGGCGTCGAGACGTGCGCGCCGGCCGGCAGCAGCGCGGCGATGCGCCCGCGCATCGCCTCGCGGTCCACGCCGGGCGCAAGGCGCAAGTCGATGCGGTTCAGCTCGCCCAGGCGGCCGAGCCGCCACTGCGCCGTGGCGATGTCGGTGAGCGCCGCCACGCCGCGCAGCGTGGAGGCCGGCAGCACGCCGCCGACGGACAGCTCGACGACCTCGAGGCCGGAGATGATTTTCAGCTTCGATCCCGCTTCGAAGCCCGAAGCCGAGGAGACGAATGCCATGTCCGGTCTCAGCAGCTCGAGCCTGCGCCCCGGCTCGTCGGCGAACAGCGCCGGCTGCAGCAGCGCGGCGCGCAGCGGATCGATGCCGATGAGGCGGATCGTGCGGTCGCCGCCCGCGATGCCCGCCTCCGCCTCGAGCACCGGGCTTGCCGCGGCGACGCCCGGCAGGCGCGCGAGCTGCGCGTAGAGCGCCTCGGGAAAGCCGCTGCGCCCGCCGCGCACCTCGAGGTCGGCCTCGCCCGAGAGCGCGCGCACGCCCGCGGCGAGCTCCTCCACCGCCGCGCGGTTGATGAGGTGCACCGCGAAGCCGAGCGCGACGCCGAGCGCGATGCCGGCGACCGACAGCGCCGTCCTGCCGCGCTGGTGCGCGAAGCGCGCGTTCAGCGTCGCGAAAAGGCGCAGCACTTCTGCACCTGCGGCGCCGCGCTCCGCGCGGCACGTCCCCGGCGAGCGTGATGCGGTGCATCACGCGCCGGTAGCCGTGGTAGTCGTTCACCGGGTTGTGCTGCGCGCAGCGGTTGTCCCAGAACGCGATCGAGCCCGGCTGCCAGCTGAAGCGGCAGGTGAACTCGGGCCTCGTCTGCACCTGGAACAGGTGATTCAGCAGCCCTGCGCTCTCCTCCTCGGTCCAGCCCGAGAAGCGCACCGTGTGCCCCGGGTTGACGTAAAGCGCCTTGCGCCCGGTCTCCGGGTGCGTGCGCACCACGGGGTGTTCGGCTTCGAAGCTCTTCTGTGGTTCGCCCTTTACTCTGTCTTCACGAGTTCTGGACGCGTCCGCTTTCGTAGAGCTATTGACCGCCTTTAGAGTGAAAAGCAAATTCTTCAAGCCGGCGGAAAGCGATTCGAAGGCGAGGTACATGTTGGCGAACAGGGTGTCGCCGCCGACCGGCGGCACCTCGCGCGCGAGCAGCATCGAGCCCATCGGCGGGCGCTCGAGGTAGGCGGTATCGCTGTGCCAGATGCCGCCGAAGTTGACGCGCTCGTGCTCGAGCTTCTTCACCTCGATGATCTTCGGGAAGCCCTCGATGCCGCGCACCAGCGGGTACTCGACCGGCTCGCCGAACTGCGCGGCGAACGCCATGAACTGCGCCGGCGTGAGCGGCTGGTCGCGAAAAAAGATCACCAGGTGCTCGAGCCAGAGGTTCCTGATTCCTGAAACCTCATCCCGGGAAAGCGGCCGCGCGAGGTCGACTCCGGATATTTCGGCGCCCAGCGCCCCCGAAATCCGCCTGATCTGCATCCGGGCAGTATAGCCGCGCCGCCCGTCGCCGCCGGCTGCGGTTCGCCCCCCGATTCCGGCGTTTCGTCGCAAACCGCTCGGCGCTCGCCCGGCCGCGGCGGAGACTTCATGCCATGGCGAATGCTTTTACGCCCGCAATCTGGATCCACCTGGGCGCCGCCCTTGCTGCGCTCGTGTTGGGCGGCTTCCTGTTCCTTGCGCGCAAGGGCACGCCCGCCCATCGCATCGCGGGGCGCACCTGGGCCGCGCTGATGCTCGTCACCGCGCTCTCCACCTGGTGGATCCGGGGCAGCGGAGCCTTCTCGTGGCTGCATCTCTTTTCGATCGCCGCGCTCGCCGGTCTCGCGGCGGCGGTGTACTTCGCCTTCACGCACCAGATCGAGCGCCATCGCCGCGCCGTCACCGGCCTGTACGTCGGCGCCCTCGTGATCGCCGGGGCCTTCGCCTTCCTGCCGCAGCGCCTGCTTGGCCGCGCATTGTGGGCCGCTCTCGGCGCTGCCTGAATCCCGACCTCAAGGAGCGAAGCCATGAACGAAGAACTGAAGAGAATCGCACGCCGTCGCGTCGCCGCGCGTATCGGCCTGTACATCCACGCCAGCGTCTACGTGCTGGTGAACGCCTTCCTCGTGCTGCTGCAGCAGCGCACCACGCCCGAGGTCGCCTGGAGCGTGTATCCGCTCGCCGGCTGGGGCCTGGGCCTCGCCATCCACGCCGGCGTGGTGCTGCTCGGCACCTCGGGCCTGCGCGAGCGCATGGAGGCCGACGAGCTGCGCAGGCTCGAGGAACGGCGGCGCTAGGTTAAGCTGTGGCACGATGCGAGAGCTGCCGGTCGCCGTCCTCCTCACGATCGCGTTCAATTGCGCGATCGCGGCGCTGCTCACGCTCGTGGGCTTCGGCGGCACGTTCCTCGAGAACCTCGTCTACTCGCAGTCGATCGGCCTCACGGTGCTGCTCGTCGTGCACGCCGGCTGGCGGATCGCCTGGAGCGGCGCGCGTCCGCCCGCCGGGCCGATGGCGGCGCTGGTCGCCCTCGGCATCCTCGCCGGCTGGCTCGGCGGCACCGCGCTCGCGGCCGCGATCCTGCAGCAGTCCTGGCGCCCGGCGCACTCGGGAGGCGCGGTGCTCGCGATCACCGCGGCGGCGGGTCTGGCCGGCACCTTCTTCTTCTGGACCCGCGAGCGCGCCGCGCAGCTCGAGCGCCAGAGCGCCGAGGCGCAGCTCAGGCTCCTGCAGGCGCAGGTCGAGCCGCATTTCCTCTTCAACACGCTCGCCAACCTGCAGGCGCTGATCGGCACCGACCCGCGGCGCGCGCAGGCGATGCTCGAGCACCTCAACGGCTACC
>JBFLYF010000358.1:0-3078 GCA_040756795.1 Pseudomonadota bacterium | reverse complement strand
CGGCGAGCAGCGTTTCCATCTCAGATCACCTTGGAATACGCCTCGAGCTCGCGCCGCTCGCGCAGGTTGCGGTCGAACACCATGCAGACCGCGCGCACCAGCAGCCGCCCCTTCGGCGTCACCACGATCCAGTCCGGCCCGACCTCGACCAGCCCGTCGCGCTGCAGCTGCGCGAGGTCGGCGAGCTCGGCGGCGAAGTCGCGCCGGAAGTCGAGCAGGTGCGCGCTCTCGATCGCCGCGATCGAGACGCGGAAGTGGCAGATGAGCGACTGGATCACCGCGCGCCGCGCGAGGTCCTCCGGCGTGAGTTCCACTCCGCGCCACACCGGCAGCCGGCCGGCGTCGAGCGCGGCGCAGTAGTCCTCGAGCCGCTTCAGGTTCTGGTAGTAGGTCGGGCCGACGCGGCCGATCGCCGAGTTGCCGAAGCCGAGCATGTCGGACTCGGGGCGCGTCGAGTAGCCCTGGAAATTGCGCTGCAGCCGCCCCTGCCTCTGCGCCACCGCGAGCTCGTCGTCGGGCCTGGCGAAATGGTCCATGCCGATGTAGAGGTAGCCGGCGCGCGTGAGGCGCCCGATGGCGTGCGTCATGATTCTCAGCTTCGCCTCCGGCGGCGGCAGGTCGGAGGCGGCGATGCGCCGCTGCGGCTTGAACAGGCGCGGCAGGTGCGCGTAGCTGTACAGCGCGATGCGCTCGGGCGAGATCTCGAGCACCCTGTCGAGCGTGGCGTCGAAGCTCTCCGGCGTCTGCAGCGGCAGGCCGTAGATCAGGTCGAGGTTGACCGAGCGAAAGCCGCTCTCGCGCGCCTCGGCCACCACGCGCCGCGTCTCGGCCTCGCTCTGCACGCGGTGCACCGCCGCCTGCACGCGCGGATCGAAGTCCTGCACGCCCACCGAGACCCGGTTGAAGCCGAGCGCGGCGAGGAACGCCATGCGGCCGGGCTCGGTGCTGCGCGGGTCGACCTCGATCGAGAGCTCGGCGTCGCCCTCCACCTCGAAGCGCGCCCTCAGCAGCGCCATCAAGGCCTGCATCTCCTCGCGCGCGAGGAAGGTCGGGGTGCCGCCGCCCCAGTGCAGCTGGCACAGGCGCCGCGGACCTTCGAGCGCTTCTCCCACCAGCGCCAGTTCCTTTGCCAAGTACTTGATATAATTGGCCGATCTGCCGCGATCGCGGGTTACGACCTTGTTGCAGCCGCAGTAGTAGCAGAGCTGATCGCAGAATGGCAGGTGGACGTAGACCGACAAGGGCAGGCTGAAGGCGCCGGAGTCGCGCTTGCCGAGCCACTGCCTGAGCTTCGCCTCGCCGAAGGCTTCGGCGAAGCGGTCGGCGGTAGGGTACGAGGTGTAGCGCGGCCCGCTGATGTCGTAGTTGCGGATCAGGGCGGGGTCGATGACCAGTTCGGAGGCGGAATAGTGCATCGGGAAGCACTATGAATCCTGGCGGGGGCGGCACATTGACCTCGGTCAAAAAAAGCCTTCTGCGCCAGCCGGCGGCCGTGGTGGCGGGCGCCGCCTCGCTCGGCGCGCTCGTCGTCATCAACCTGGTCGCGGCGGTGCTCGGCATGACCGCGCCGTGGCTGCTCGGCACCGTGATCATCGCCGACATCATCGCGGTGGGCATCGGCGCGCTGGTGGCGACGCGCGAGGTGATGGCGGCCGGCGAGCGGAGCGAGGAGACCGAGGCGCGCCTCGCGGCGATCCTCGACTCGGCGATGGACGCGGTGATCACGGTCGATGCGCGGCAGAACGTCGTGCTGTTCAACCGCGCCGCCGAGCAGGTGTTCCGCTGCCGGCGCGAGGAGGCGCTCGGCGGCCCGCTCGAGCGCTTCATCCCGCAGCGCTTCCGCGCCGCGCACCACGATCACATCGAGCGCTTCGCGAAGACCGGGGTCAGCAACCGTCGCATGGGCGACGTCACCACGCTGTGGGGCCTGCGCGCCGACGGCGAGGAGTTCCCGCTCGAGGCCTCGATTTCGCAGGCGGGCGCCGAGGGGCAGCGCTACTTCACCGTGATCCTGCGCGACATCAGCCTGCGCGTGAAAACCGAGGCGGAAGCGGCGCGCGTCAAGGGCGCGCTCGGCGCGGCGCAGGCGCGCCTCGCGGCGATCGTGGACTCGGCCATGGACGCCGTGATCACGATGGACGGCGAGCACCGCATCGTGCTTTTCAACCGCGCCGCCGAGCAGCTGTTCGGACTGCGGCGCGACGAGGCGCTCGGCAGCCCGCTCGATCGCCTGCTCCCCGAGCGCTTCCGCGGCGCGCACCGCGCGCACATCGCGCAGTTCGCGAGCACCGGCGTCACCAACCGGCGCATGGGCGATGTGACCACGCTCTGGGGCCTGCGCGCCGACGGCAGCGAGTTCCCGATCGACGCCGCGATCTCGCAGCTCGAGGAGGGCGGGCAGCACTTCTTCACCGTGATCCTGCGCGACGTCACGCTGCGCAAGCAGGCCGAGGACGCGCTCAGGCGCTCGCGCGAGGAGCTGCGCGAGCTCTCGGCGCGCGTGCTCGAGGCGCGCGAGGAGGAGAAGACGCGCATCGCGCGCGAGCTGCACGACGAGCTCGGGCAGCTGCTCACCGCGCTGAAGATGGACCTCGGCTGGCTGCGCGAGCGGCTGCCTTACGGCGACGGCGAGGTCGCGGCGCGCGCCGAGCAGATGGGCGCGATGCTCGACCGCACGGTGAGCGCGACGCGCCGCATCTCGGCGGACCTGCGGCCGCTGATGCTGGATGACCTGGGCCTCGCCGACGCCGCGGGCTGGCTGGTGAACGAGTTCTCGAGCCGCTCGGGCATCCGCTGCGAGTTCAAGCTCGCGGGCGACGGCGGCTTTGCCGCCGTGGACCGCCGCATCGCCACCGCGGTCTACCGCGCGCTGCAGGAGTCGCTCACCAACATCGCGCGGCATTCCGGCGCGAGGAACGCCTGGGTGAGGCTCGAGATCCAGGACGGCCAGCTGCAGTTCGAGGTCGAGGACGACGGCGGCGGCATCTCGCCCAAGGACCTCGCCAAGGCGCGCTCGCTGGGGCTGAAGGGCATGCGCGAGCGCGTCGCCTACTTCGGGGGGTCGCTGGAAATCGTGCG
>JBFLYF010000357.1:0-3089 GCA_040756795.1 Pseudomonadota bacterium | reverse complement strand
GGCTCGCCGCCGGGGAGCAGGCGCTTGCGCCGCATTGACGTCTTCAACGGCGACGCCGACGGCCTGTGCGCGCTGCGCATGCTGCGCCTGGCCGAGCCCGCCGAGGCGCAGCTCGTCACCGGCGTGAAGCGCGACATCGCGCTGCTCGAGCGGGTCGCCGCAAGCGAGGGCGACCGCGTCACGGTGCTCGACGTGTCGCTCGAGCGCAACCGCGCGGCGCTCGCGCGGCTGCTCGAGGCGGGCGCCGAGGTGCATTACTTCGATCACCATCACGCGGGCGAGATCCCTTCGCACCCGCGGCTGCACGCCGCGATCGACCCCGCTCCCGGAATCTGCACCAGCATGCTCGTCGACCGCCATCTGGCCGGACGCTACCGCGCCTGGGCGGTGGCGGCGGCGTTCGGCGACGGTCTGGACGAGGCGGCGCTCGAGCTCGGCGCCTCGATCGGCCTCGGGGCGCTCGAGCTCGAGAGGCTGCGCGAGCTGGGCAGGAGCCTCAACTACAACGCCTACGGCGAGACCGAGGCGGACCTGCTCATCCCGCCGGCGCAGCTCTACCAGGACCTGGCGCGGTACGAGGACCCGCTCGGCTTCGCGGCGACTCCGATCTGCGAGCAGCTGCACGCCAACCGGCACGCCGACCTGGATGCCGCCTTCGAGATGGAACCGCACTGGTCGGGCGGCGAGGCCGCGGTGTACGTGCTGCCGGATGCGCCCTGGAGCCGGCGCGTGAGCGGCACGCTCGCCAACCATCTCGCCCACGTGCACCGCAAGCGCGCCGTAGCGGTGCTCGCGCCGCGCCGCTCGGGCGGGGGCTTCATCGTCAGCGTGCGCGTGCCCGCGGCCGCCGCGCGCGGCGCGCACGAGTTCTGCCGCGCCTTCGGCGGCGGCGGGCGCAGGGAGGCGGCGGGAATCGACCGGCTGGCGCGGGAAAAGCTCGGCGAGTTCGAGCAGGCCTTCGCCGCGGCCTACGGCTAGCGGCGTTTTCCCGGGACCAGCAGCACCGGGATCGGGCTGTAGCGGATGACGAGCTCGGCGTCGCTGCCTACGAGCATCCGGTTCATGCCGCGCCGGCCGTGGGTGCCCATGACGATCAGGTCGGCGCGCCAGCGCTTCGCCTGCTCCACGATCGAATCGGCGACGCGGCCCCCGGCGTTCTCGACCAGCGCGGTTTCGGGCCTGGCGCCGAGGGCGCGCGCCGCGCGCCCGACCGTGGCCAGGGTGTGCTTGCCGGCATCGCGCAGCGTCTCCAGGATCGGCCCGATGTTGGCGCCGACCTCGGGGCTGCTGAAGGCCGCGTATTCCTCGACCACGTGCAGCAGCCGCAGCCGCGCGCGCCCCGCGCGCGCGAGCTTGATCGCTTCCTTCATGCCCCTGGCCGAGACCGGGCTGCCGTCCACCGGGACCAGGATCCGCTTGTAGCTCATCGCATACCTCCTGTTTTGCAGAGTGTAACGGCAGCCGCCGGCCGGCGATTGACGCATCTCAACCGGCGCCCCGGCCGTTGCGGGAAGATGCTCCGAGATGCGCATCGGCGTGCCGAAGGAAATCAAGGTCGAGGAGCACCGCGTGGGCCTCACGCCCGAGAGCGTGCGCGCGCTCTCGGCGCGCGGCCACGAGGTGCTGGTGCAATCGGGCGCCGGCGCCGGCATCGACGCCTCCGACGAGGGCTACCGCGCCGCCGGCGCGGCGATCGCGACCTCGCCGGCCGAGATCTTCAGCGCCGCCGAGCTGGTCGTGAAGGTGAAGGAGCCGCTCGCGCCGGAGCGCGCGCTGCTCAGGCCCGGGCAGGGGCTGTTCACCTACCTGCACCTCGCGCCCGATCCCGAGCAGGCGCGCGAGCTCATCGCGAGCGGCGCGATCGCGATCGCCTACGAGACCGTCACGGCGGCGGGCGGCGGGCTGCCGCTGCTCGCGCCGATGTCGGAAGTGGCCGGGCGCATGGCGGTGCAGGTCGCGGCGCATTTCCTGGAGAGAGCGCACGGCGGCCGCGGCGTGCTGCTCTCGGGTGCGGCCGGGGTGGCGGGCGCCGATCTCCTGGTCCTCGGCGCCGGCGTGGTGGGCTCGAACGCGGCGGGGCTTGCGGCGCGCATGGGTGCGCGGGTGATCGTGCTGGGACGCTCGGAGGGTTCGGACCCCGTGAAGGTCGCGGCCGCCGTGCAGGAAGCGGATGTGGTGATCGGAGCCGCGCTCATCCCCGGGGCGCTTGCGCCGAAGCTCGTCACGCGCGAAATGCTGCGCACCATGCGCCCGCGCGCGCTGCTCATCGACGTCTCGATCGACCAGGGCGGCTGCTTCGAGACCTCGCGCCCCACGACGCACGCCGACCCGGTCTACGCGGTGGAGGGCATCCTGCACTACTGCGTCGCCAACATGCCCGGCGCGGTGCCGCGCACCTCGAGCTACGCGCTCAACCGCGCGACTTTGCCGTTTGTCCTGGCGCTCGCCGAGCGCGGCATCGCGGGCGCGCTCGAGGCCGACCCGCACCTGCGCGAAGGTCTCGCCGTCTGCCGCGGCGCCGTGACGCGGCCCGAGCTGGCGTCGTTGCTCGGCCGCCCGTACGTGGCGCCGGCCGAGGCGCTGGCGGCAGGTTGACGTGGGTCAAGATGCGCCGGCCGGGCGGCCGGATACTGGTCGACGGGGCCAGGAGCCCCGGGGAGAGGCGAATGGCTTCGGTCAACGATCAGGTTTTCGAGATGTGGAAGCAGCAGGCCGAGCTCGGCATGAGAGTCGCCGACGCCATGGTGCAGGCGAGCGCGAAGCTGTGGACCGCCCAGTTCGAGGCGATGAGCGAGCTGAACTGCCGCATGCTGCAATGCCTGAACGCGAACGCGCAGACGCAGGGCGAGGCGTCCGCCGAGAAGGCGCCGCTCGCGCTCACCGTGCCGGGAGACCTCGCGCTCCGGCTGTGGAACGACATGTATCGCCAGGTCGACACGTTCACCCGCAGCTTCGCGAGCGCGGCCGTACCGGCCGCCGACGAGGGGAAAAAGCAGGAGCAACCGGGGGCCTGACGCCCCGCGGCCGCGCCTGGTTCGTGGCAGTTCGGGGACGGAGCCCGATCTCGGCGAGACCGGGCTCCGTCCCCG
>JBFLYF010000356.1:0-3126 GCA_040756795.1 Pseudomonadota bacterium | reverse complement strand
GGCGTAGAACGCCTCCAGCGTGCGCTCGGCGACGCGCGCGTAGCGCTCCTCGGCCGTCAGCGCGGCGAGCCGGTTGAGGGCGAAGGCGGCCATGCCGTTGCCCGAGGGCATCGCGCTGTCGTGCCCGGGCTTGGGGCGATGCAGCAGCTTCTCGTGGTCGCGCGCGGTGAAGAAGAAGCCGCCGCCCTGCCTGTCCTCGAACTGCTCGAGCAGCACCTCGGCGAGCTCGCGGGCGAACTCGAGGTCGGCGACGGCAAACTGCGCCTGCAACAGCTCGATGAGCGCGGCGAGCAGGAACGCGTAGTCGTCGAGATAGGCCGCGAGGTGCGCGCGCCCGTCCTTGGCGGTCGCGAGCAGCCGCCCCTCGCGCCACATGCGGCTGCGCACGAAGGCGAGCGCGCGGCGCGCCGAGTCCACCCACTCGGGCCGGCCGAAGACGCGGCCCGCGTGCGCCATGCCGCGAATCGCGAGCGCGTTCCAGGACACGAGGATCTTCTCGTCGCGCCCGGGCCGCACGCGCATTTCGCGGGCGACGAAGAGTTTGCGCTTCGCGGACTCGAAAAGATCCTTATTCGAAGGAGATGCAAGAACATGGAAGTGCCAGTGCCGATTCTCGAAGTTGGGGGCTTGATCCAGACCGAACACCGTCGCGATCTCGCGGAATTCGCCCTCTGTCAGCAGCGCGCGCACCTCGTCGCGGTCCCAGACGTAGAACTTGCCCTCCTCGTGCTCCGAATCGGCGTCGAGCGAGGAGTAGTAGCCGCCCTCGGGCGACTGCATCTCGCGCGTGAGCCACGCCGCGGTCTCCTCGGCGCAGCGCGCATACAGCGCATCCCCCGACACGAGCCAGGCGTCGGCCAGCAGGGCGAGCAGCTGCCCGTTGTCGTAGAGCATCTTCTCGAAGTGCGGGATCATCCAGCGCGGGTCGACGCTGTAGCGGCTGAAGCCGCCGCCCAGCTGGTCGTAGATGCCGCCCTCGCACATGCGGGTGAGCGTGGTGCGCGCGATCCCCGTCTCGCCCCTGCGCAGGCACAGCTCCAGGTCGGTCGGGTGCGGGAACTTCGGCGCGCCGCCGAAGCCGCCGTGGCGCGCGTCGAAATTGGCGCGCAGGCCCTCGAGCAGGGCGGCAAGCGGCGCCTCGTCGAACTCGGAGCGGCGCGCGCCGCCCGCGGGCAGCGTGCTCGCGAAAGCGAGCTTCACCTGCGCGTTCTGCTCGACGATCTCGGCGCGCTTCTCGCGCCAGATCGCGGCGACGCGCTCCAGCAGCTCGGCGAAGCCGGGCAGGCCGTAGCGCGAGGTCTTCGGAAAGTAGGTGCCGCCGAAAAACGGCGTGCCGTCGGGCGCGAGGAACATGGTGAGCGGCCAGCCGCCCGCGCCGCGGGAAAACAGCTGGTGCGCCATCTGGTAGATCTGGTCGAGGTCGGGGCGCTCCTCGCGATCGACCTTGATGTTGACGTAGTCGCGGTTCATGAGCGCCGCGACCTGCGCGTCCTCGAAGCTCTCGTGCGCCATGACATGGCACCAGTGGCAGGCCGAGTACCCGATCGAGAGCAGGATCGGCTTGTCCTCCCTGGCGGCGCGCTCCAGCGCCTCCGGCCCCCACGGGTACCAGTCCACGGGGTTGTCGGCGTGCTGCTGCAGGTAAGGCGACGTCTGGTCGGCGAGCCGGTTCGGCATGTCGGGCATTATTGCAGCCAATGGAAGCTTCCGAGCTGCTCTCTTTCTGGTTCGGGCAGGACCGCAAGCGCTGGTTCGAGAAGAACCCTGCCTTCGACGAGGAGATTCGCTCCCGCTTCCTGCCGTTGTTCGAGAAGGGCTTCTCCGGCGAGCTGGAAGGCTGGAAGACCGATCCTCGCGCCTGCCTCGCCCTTGTCATTCTGTTCGATCAGTTCCCGCGCAACATGTTCCGCGGCACGGCCCGCGCCTTTGCCGGAGACGAACGCGCACGTGCTTGTGCAAGAACGATCCTCGAGCGAGGCTGGGACAAGGCGATGACGCCCGACGAGCGCACGTTTGCCTACCTCCCCTTCGAGCACAGCGAGTCGCTCGAAGATCAGGAGCTCTCGATGCGCCTCTTCGAAGGCAACCCGAACCTCGAGTGGGCGCGCAAGCACTGGGAGATCATCCGGCGCTTCGGCCGCTTCCCGCACCGCAACGCGGCGCTCGGGCGCGCCAGCACGCCCGAGGAGCTCGAGTTCCTCGGGCAGCCCGGCTCAGGCTTCTGAGTCGGTGACCGCGCCCTTGCTCGCGCTCGAGACGAGCCGCATGTACTTCGCCAGCAGGCCGCGCGTGTAGCGCGGCCTGGGGGCTTTCCACTTCTTGCGGCGCGCGGCGAGCTCCTTCGCCGGGACGTTGAGCCGGATGAGGCGCTTGCCGGCGTCGATCGTGATCGAGTCGCCTTCCTTCACCAGCGCGATGGCGCCGCCGACGTACGCTTCGGGCGCCACGTGGCCGACCACCATGCCCCAGGTGCCGCCGGAGAAACGCCCGTCGGTGATCAGGCCGACCGAGCCGCCGAGCCCCTGCCCGGTGAGCGCCGAGGTCGGCGCGAGCATCTCCTGCATCCCCGGACCGCCCTTGGGGCCCTCGTAGCGGATGACGATCACGTCGCCGGCGCGGATCTTCCTGGCGAGGATCGCCTTCATCGCCGCGGGCTCGGAGTCGAACACGCGCGCGGGGCCCGTGATCGAGGTGCTCTTCAGGCCGGTGATCTTCGCCACGCAGCCCTCGGTGGCGAGGTTGCCCTTCAGGATCGCGAGGTGCCCCTGCCGGTAGAGCGGCTTCGCCCAGGGCCGGATCACCTCCTGGTCGGCGCGCGGCTCGTCCGGCACGCCCGCGAGCTCGGCGGCGAGCGTCCTGCCGGTGACCGTGACGCAATCGCCGTGCAGCACGCCGGCGTCGAGCAGGATCTTCAGCACCTGCGGCACGCCGCCCGCGGCGTGAAAATCGGTCGCGACGTACCTGCCCGAGGGCTTGAGGTCGCACAGCACCGGCACCTTGCGCCGCACGCGCTCGAAGTCGTCGATCGTCCAGCGCACGCCCGCGGCCTGCGCGATCGCGAGGTAGTGCAGCACCGCGTTGGTCGAGCCGCCGGTCGCCATGACGAGCGCGGTCGCGTTCTCGATC
>JBFLYF010000355.1:0-3129 GCA_040756795.1 Pseudomonadota bacterium | reverse complement strand
CAAGGTGGCGCTCGAGCGCCGCGAGCCGGGGGTGCCGATGGTGTGCCTGGAGACCGCCCAGCCGGCCAAGTTCGCCGAGACCATCCGCGCCGCGCTCGGCCGCGAGCCGCGCCGCCCGCCGGGGTTCGAGGACCTGGAGCGCCGGCCGCAGCGCTTCGAGCTGATCGAGCCCGACGCCGAGGCGGTGAAGCGCATCATCGCCGGGGCTGGACAGGACTGACCCTTCGCGGCAACATCGCCGCTTCGAGGAGGAGGGCCTCAGGATGAAACGATTCTTGCTTGGCGCGGCCGCACTGGCTGCTGCGCTTCCGGTAGCCGCGCAGGAAATAAAGCTGCCGCCGACGGTGACCATGACCGCCTACGACACCGGGTCGTCGGGATTCAACATCACCGTCGCGGTCGGCAAGGCGCTCAAGGACAAGCACAACACCGACGTGCGCGTGCTGCCCGCGGGCAACGACGTGGCGCGCCTCGCGCCCCTGAGGGGCGGGCGCGCGCAGGCTTCGGCCATGGGCATCGGCGTGTACTTCGCGCAGGAGGGCGTGTTCGAGTTCGCGGTCAAGGACTGGGGACCGCAGCCGCTGCGCCTGATGCTCGCCTCGAGCGACTGCAACGCGATCTCGCTCGGCGTCGCCAAGGACGCCGGCGTGCGCGAGATCAAGGACCTGAAAGGCAAGCGCATAGGCATCGTGGTCGGCTCGCCGGCGCTGAACCAGAATGCCTTCGCCGTGCTCGCCTTCGGCGGCCTGGGCAGAGGCGACGTGAAGCTGGTCGAGTTCTCCAGCTACGGCGCGATGTGGAAGGGGATGCTCAACAACGAGGTGGACGCGGCGATCGCCTCGACCATCTCCGGACAGGCGAAGGAGGTCGAAGCCTCGCCGCGCGGACTGCACTACCCGCCGGTGCCCGCGGCCGACAAGGCCGGCTGGTCGCGCATGAACAAGATCGGCCCCTACTACGCGCCGCACAAGGCGACCTGCGGGGTCGGCGTCTCGGCGCAGAACCCGGTCGAGCTGCCGAACTACCCGTACCCGATCTTCAGCGCGTACGCCTCGCAGCCCGTGGACGTGGTGTACGGCATCACGAAGTCGATGATCGTCAACTACGCCGCCTACAAGGACGGTGCGCCGGGCGCGGCGGGGCTGGAGCTCGTCCGCCAGAACTTCACCTGGGTGCTGCCGTACCACGAGGGCGCGGTGAAGGCCTTCAAGGAAGCCGGCGTCTGGAAGCCCGAGCACGAGGCGCACAACCAGGCGGCGCTCAAGCGCCAGCAGGTGCTCGCCGGCGCCTGGAGCGGCTACCTGAAGACCAATCCGCCGGAGGACAAGGAAGCGTTCCGCAAGGGCTGGATGGCGGCGCGCGCCGCGGCGCTGAAAAAGGCGGGGCTGGACGCGATCTTCGAGTAGCCTCACTTGCAGGTTCCCGCCCCGGTCGAAGCGGACGAGCTGCGCGTCCGCAGCCTCGGCGGGGGGTGGCGCTGGCTGCTCGCCGGCGCCACCGCGCTCACCATCTTCCTCTGCGTCAACCAGCAGTTCACGCTGCGCTTCTTCGTAGGGTTCACGCCGCTCAACACCGAGTACTACTACGCGCTGGTGCTGGTGATGCTGCCGTTCGTGTTCGTGCTGTTCCCGGGCACGCGGCGCGCGCCGCTCGGGCGAGTGCCGTGGTACGACGCGCTGCTCTTCGTGCTCACGGCCGCGGTGGCGGTCTTCCTCATGCTGCACATCCGCAAAGCGGCGGAGCTCGGCTGGGAGTTCGGCGGCGCGCCGGCGCAGGTGGTGTGGGTGGGCGGCCTGATGTGGGCCCTGCTCATGGAGGCATTGCGGCGCACCGGCGGCTGGAGCCTGGTGCTCTCGGTCGCGCCGTTCACGCTCTATCCGCTCGTCGCCGGCGCAGACTGGCTCGGGCCGCTGAAAGGCACGCAGTCCACCGCGGCGCAGACGAGCGCCTATCACACGCTGTCCTCGGAGAGCCTGCTCGGCATCCCGCTGCAGGCTTTCGCCGAGACGGTCATCGGTTTCCTCGTTTTCGGCACCGCGCTCATGATGACCGGCGCCGGGAAGTTCTTCATCAATCTCGCTTTCGCGCTGTGCGGCACGTTCCGCGGCGGCGCGGCGAAGGTCGGCATCTTCGCGAGCGCCCTTCTCGGCATGATGTCGGGCAGCGTGGTGTCGAACGTGCTCACCGCCGGCACCATGACCATCCCGACCATGAAGCGCACCGGCTTTGCGCCGTATTACGCGGGCGCGATCGAGGCCTGCGCCTCCACCGGCGCGGTGCTCGCGCCGCCCGTGATGGGCGCGACCGCGTTCGTCATGGCGCAGTTCCTCAACGTGAGCTATGCGGAAGTCGCGCTCGCGGCGGTGATCCCCGCGGCGTTGTACTACTTTGGCCTCTTCATGCAGGTCGACGCCTACGCCGCGCGCCACGGCCTGAAGGGCATCCCGCGCGCCGAGCTGCCGAAGCTGGGCACGACGCTGCGCGAGGGCTGGTACTACGTGTTCGTCATCGTGCTGCTCATCTACATGATGCTGGTGATGAAGCGCGAGAGCCACGCGCCGTTCTACGCCACGCTGCTGCTGCTCGTGCTCAACCAGCTGTTCAACCCGAAGAAATGGGGCTGGGACACGGTGACGAGGTTCCTCGAGTCGAACGGCCGCACCTTCGCCGAGCTGATCGGCATCCTCGCCGGCTGCGGGCTGCTGATCGGCGCGTTCTCGCTCACCGGCGTGATCTCGAGCCTCGCCAACGACCTGCTGCGCATCGCCGGCAACAGCGCGCTGCTGCTGCTCGCCATGGCGGCGGTGACGAGCCTGGTGCTGGGCCTCGGGCTCACCACCACCGCCTGCTACATCTTCCTCGCCATCCTGGTCGGGCCGGCGCTGGAGAAGGCGGGCCTGAACAAGATGGCGGTGCACATGTTCGTGTTCTACTGGGGCATGCTCTCGGCGATCACGCCGCCGGTGGCGATCGCCTCGTTCGCCGCGGCGGGCATCGCCGGCGCGCCCGCCATGAAGACGGGCTGGGAATCGATGCGCGTGGGCTCGATCATCTACTTCATCCCGTTCTTCTTCGTCATGAACCCGGCGCTCGTGCTGCAGGGCGCCTGGACCGAGTCGCTCTACCTGA
>JBFLYF010000354.1:0-3129 GCA_040756795.1 Pseudomonadota bacterium | reverse complement strand
AGACATCATGCAAGGCCCTCCCATAGCGGTGCATGACCGCACCACCGTGAAGCATACCCCAGTTACTTGATGTCTTCCGCGTGGAAGCCGAAAGCGCCGCGCCCGCGGTCGGCGAACCAGTGGCGCAGCGTGAGGCCCACGGTGCGGAAGGCGATCTCCTTCCAGGGCAGCTTGGCCTCGTCGAACAGCGCCACTTCGAGCGTCTCCGCGCCGGGCCTGAACTCCAGGTCGAGCAGGCCGGCGCGGTAGAACAGGTGAACCTGGTTGACGCGCGGCACCGAGATCATGCTGAAGGGCGCCGCGAGCGCGATGCGCGCGCCCGATTCCTCGAGCGTCTCGCGCAGCGCCGCTTCGCCCGCGGTCTCGTCGTTCTCCATGAAGCCCGCGGGCAGGGTCCAGTAGCCGTAGCGCGGCTCGATCGCGCGCCGGCACAGCAGAAGGCGCCCTTCCCATTCCGGCACCGTGCCGACCACGAGCTTCGGGTTCTCGTAGTGAATGCTGCCGCAGGCGTCGCACAGCCAGCGCGGCAGCGAGTCGCCCGGCGGCACGCGCCGCGCGAGCGGAGCAGCGCAGTTGGGGCAGAATTTCATTCGGGCACCGGCGCGCCGATCATGACGTAAGCTCCCGTATCTTTAGGGAAAATTCCGTTCGATGGTAAACTGAGCCGGGACGATGGGCAAAGTGAGCGAGTGGTTCTGGCGGTTCCTCGCCGCGGTGATGCTGTTCGCGGTGGGGTGGGCGCTGTGGATCTTCTACCAGATCAACCCCGCGCCGCTCGCCACCGGCGCCGCCTTCGAAGCCGCGGCCAAGGCGCGCGCCGCGCAGAGCGCGAGCGGACGGATCGCGCCCGCGGCCCGGCCGCCCGAGACGCGCGAGGCGCCGGTCAACGTGGAGAAGCTCAAGCTTTCCGATACGATCACGGCGCCGCAGCCGGAAGGCGCGCAGACCAAGTGAACGACCGCTACGACGAGCTCTATCGCAGCTGGCGCTGGGAGGTGCCGGCGCGCTACAACATCGCGCGCGCCTGCTGCGGGCGCTGGGCGGCGGACCGCACGCGCTTCGCGCTGTACTGGGAGGACGAGTCGGGCGCGAGCGCGCGCTACAGCTTCTGGGACGTGCAGCGCGAGGCGAACCGGCTCTCCAACGCGCTCGCCGCGCTGGGCGTGAAGCGCGGCGACCGCGTAGCGATCATCCTGCCGCAGCGCCCCGAAACCGCGGTGGCCTATATCGCGATCTTCCAGATGGGCGCGATCGCACTGCCGCTGTCGCACCTGTTCGGACCCGATGCTCTGGAATATCGGTTCAATAACGCGGAGGCGACCGTAGCGATCGTCGAGCCGACCACGATCGCGAACCTCTGGGCAGTCAAGGACAAGCTGACGCATCTGAAGCATGTGATCGGGGTGGGCGGAGCCCGCGAGACGGGGGTGCATGCTTACGAGGATTTGCTTTCGAAATCCTCTTCGGAATTTTCCTGTCTGGAAACAAGTTCTGAAGATCCCTCGCTCATCATCTATACAAGCGGAACGACCGGGCCGCCCAAGGGCGCGCTGAAGCCCCACCGCATCATGCTCGGCAACGTGCCGGGCTTCGTCTACTCGCACGACTTCTTTCCGCAGGCGGGGGATATGTTCTGGTCGCCGGCCGACTGGGCCTGGACCGGCGGCCTGATGGACGCGCTGCTGCCGGCGTGGCTGTTCGGCATCCCGATCCTCGGCTACCGCGGCCGCTTCGACGCGGAGAAGGCGTATTACCTGCTCGAGAAATACGGGATCCGCAATTCGTTCCTTTTCCCGACCGCGCTCAAGCTCATGATGAAAGCGGTTCCGGATCCGAAAACCCGGTTCGACATCTCGCTGCGCTCCATCATGAGCGCCGGCGAATCCGTGGGCGTCACGGTGATCGAGTGGGCGCGCGAGCGGCTCGGCGTGACGATCAACGAGATGTTCGGCCAGACCGAAATAAATTATGTCGTGGGAAACTGCCAGGCCGCCTGGCCGGTCAAGCCCGGCTCGATCGGCCGGCCCTATCCCGGCCACCGGGTGGCGGTCATCGACGATCAGGGCAGGGAAGTGCCGCGCGGAGAGCTCGGCGAGATCGCGGTCGCGCGCAGCGCGAACGGCCAGAAGGACCCGGTGCATTTCCTCGAATACTGGAAGAACCCGCAGGCGACGCGCGAGAAGTACCTCGGCGACTGGGGCTGCACCGGCGACCAGGGGCGCATGGACGAGGACGGCTATCTCTGGTACCAGGGCCGCTCGGACGACGTCATCAAGTCCTCGGGCTACCGCATCGGGCCGGCGGAGATCGAATCGTGCCTGGTGAAGCATCCCGCGGTGGCGAACGCGGCGGTGATCGGCAAGCCCGACGCGGCGCGCGGCGCGATTGTCAAGGCCTTCATTGTTTTGCAGGCAGGTTTTTCACCGTCTGAAAAGCTTGTTGAACAGATACAAACCCATGTCCGCGGCCGGCTTGCGCCCTACGAGTACCCGAGGGAGATCGAGTTCATCGACGCGCTGCCGATGACCACCACCGGCAAGGTGCAGAGAAAGGAGCTGCGCAAGCGCGAGGAGGCGCGGCTGAAGGAGGGCGCGGCGTGAACCGCAGCCAGAAGATCGTGCTGGGCGGCGCGCTCGTCAACCTTCTGCTGTTGATGCTGTTCCCGCCCTACGACGTCGAGTCGCTGATGCGCGGCACGCCCGTGTTCGACGCCTTCCACCCGGTGTTCGCCGCGCCGCCGAACGGCATCGTCAACGCGAACCTGCTGTATTTCGGCCTGCTCGCGGTGTTCGCCAACGCCGCGCTCGCCTGGCTGCTGCTCGCGAGCGGCAAGGACGGGCGGCCGCGCTTCGACCCGGGCAACGTCGTGGTGCTGATGGCGTTCGCCAACCTGGTGGTGGTGTTCCTGTTCCCGCCCTACGAGGCGGTCTCGGTCTCGGGCCGCTTCGGCGGCGGCAGCTTCGACGGCTTCTACTTCGCGCTCGGCGGCACGGTGCGCCGCACCATCTTCCTGCCGCTGCTCACCATCGAGGTGATGTACGCGCTGCTCAACGCCTGCGCCTTCTGGCTGGCGCTGCGCGAGCGCGCCGCCGTGGCGGTGGTCGACGACTCGATCGGCGAGCTGATCTC
>JBFLYF010000353.1:0-3138 GCA_040756795.1 Pseudomonadota bacterium | reverse complement strand
CCGAGAAATAGGCGAACACGCCTTCGTCGGCGACCGGGAAGTAGGCCTCCAGGATGGCGAGGATGCCGCTGCAGCCGAGCCGCTCGTATTCGCGCGCCTGCGCGATCGCGTCGGCGGTCGTCGTGGACGCGACCCCCGCCACCACGGGCACCCGGCCGCGCGCTGCCTCCACAACGACTTCCACCACGCGCCGCCGCTGCGCCGCGGAAAGGTAGGCGAACTCGCCCGTGGAGCCGAGCGGCGTCAGGCCGTGCACGCCGGCGCCGATCAGGTCGTCGCACAGCCGGGCGAGCACCCCGGCGTCGACCTCGCCCGAGTCCCGGATCGGGGAAACGAGATAAGGGAAGACGCCGTGAAAGCGCGCTTCGCTCATGCGACGAGCAGACGGCACTGCTCCACCGCGGCCTCCGGCGCGAAGAGCCGCACGTTCTCCTCGATCCCGCGCAGCTGCGCCTCGACCGCTTCTTTCGGCACGCCTGCGGGGGCATACGCCACGTAAAGCACATGCGAGGTCGCCGGCGAGATCGGCGAGCGGTTGTCCTGGCCGTAGAGGATCGAGCAGCTCACGCCTTGCGTGTCGCGCATGATCATGTCCCCGGCCCGGATGTCGCGCGCCGTGCCGTTCATCTGCGTGATGCGGTCGCCCTCGCGCGACACGTCGATGCAGACGGCGCCCTGCAGCTTCGCCGCGTCATGCCCCGCGGTCAGCACGAGCGTCTCGACCTCGGCGGCGAAGTTCGCGTCCACCAGCGGCGAGACGCTCGGCAGGCTCTTGCCCTTGAGGACGATCGACTCGACCTGCAGCTGCACGTGGTAGGTCTTGCCGAAGCGCTTGTAGTAGCGCTCGTAGGCCGCCATCACCGGCAGGGCGAGGAAATCCGGCCGCGCGAAGCCCTTGCAGCGCTCTCTCAGCCGGGTTTCGACCCGTTGTTTTCTTTCATTTAGAGCGGATGAAACGCGGGAATTCGCCACGCCCGAGAGCTCGAGCAGGCCGATCGCCGCTCCCGGGTGCGCAGCATGCCAGGCATCCGTCGCCGTTATGGCCAGCATCAGTTGCGCTCGAACAATGCGATCGATTCGACGTGCGCGGTATGGGGAAACATGTTGACGACGCCCGCCGCGGCGAGGCGGAAGTCCTTCGTATGCACGAGGATACCCGAGTCGCGCGCGAGCGTCGCCGGGTCGCACGACACATAGACGATCCTGCGCGGCCAGGCCTCGGGCAGCGACTTGACCAGCTCTACCGCACCCTCCCGGGGCGGATCGAGAAGGAGCTTCTCGAATCTTCCGAATCCGGACAAATCCCTCTGCAACAGGTCCAGAACCTCGAATTGAGCCACCACGCCGTTCGCCTGCGCGTTGCGCCGCGCGCGCTCCACGAGCGAAGCGCTGCCCTCGAAGCCGATCACCTGCGCGCCGCGCACCGCGAGCGGCAACGAGAAGTTGCCCAGGCCGCAGTACAGGTCCGCGATACGCTCGCCCGGCCGCGGGTCGAGCAGCCGCACGGCGCGCGAAACGAGCACCCGGTTGACGCCGTCGTTCACCTGGGTGAAGTCGGTGGGCCCGAAGGCGATGCGCAGGCCGAATTCGGGCAGCGAGTAGTAGAGGGAAGAGACCGCGGGAAGGAATGGCCCCGCGGATTCCGGTCCGGCGGGCTGCAGCCAGATATGGACCTTGTGTTTGCCGTGGAAGCTTTCCAGCAAAGCCAGATCGGGTTCCGAAAACGGAAGCAAATGCCGAAAAACCAGGACGATCGTTTCGTCTCCGACCGCGACCTCGATCTGCGGGATGCGCTCGCGGATCGAGAGGCCGCCGACCAGTTCGCGCAGCGGCACGATGAGGGCGGACACCTCCGGCACGAGCACCTCGCAGCCGCGCAACTCCGCGACGTGGGTGGAGCGGCGCTCCCGGAAGCCCACCAAAGCCCCGCCCCTGCCTTCGACATAGCGCGCCGACAGGCGCGCGCGGCGACGGTAGCCCCATTCCTCGCCGTAGATCGGCGGCAGCATCTGCTCCGGCGCCACTTTGCCGATGCGCGCGAGGTTGTCCTCGAGCCAGCGCTGCTTCGCTGCGACCTGTGTGCGCAGGTCCACGTGCTGCGTGGCGCAGCCGCCGCAGACGCCGAAGTGCGGGCATTGCGGCGCGCGGCGCGCCGGCGAAGGGTCGACGACGCGCACCAGCCTCGCCACGTCGAACCTGCGGCGCGCGTGGCGCAGCTCGGCCTCTACGCGCTCGCCGGCGAGCGCGCCGTCCACGAACACCACCTTGCCCCCGGCGTCGCGCGCCACGCCGCGCCCGGCGGCGTCGAGCGCGTCGATCTCAAGAATCATTCCAGCGTTCCAGGAACTCCCGCCAGTGGGCCTTGTTCTGGTTCTGCAGGTATTTCTTCAGGATCGCCATTTCCTTCCGGAAGACGTCCCGGGAGAAGATCCCTCGCAACAGCTGGAAGCGCAGGAAGAGCAGGTACGTGTTCGCGGTATCGGCTTCGCAATAATCGCGAATCCTGGCGAGGTCGCCCGCGAGATAGGTTTCCCATACCGCCGCGCCGCCGATGCCGATCTTGCCCGGCAGCCCGGCGAGCTGCGCCACGTCGTCGAGCGGCGCGTTGTTGCGGGGCTGGTACATCGCCAGCACGTCCATCAGGTCGAGATGCCGCTCGTGATAGCGATTGACGTAGTTGTTGTAGCGGAAATCGCGGTTCGCCTCGCCGGTGTCCCAGAACTGCGGCGCCTCGATGCCGTGGACGAGCGCCCGGTAATTCAGCACCGGCAGGTCGAAGCCGCCGCCGTTCCAGGACACGAGCTGCGGCACGTATTTGCGGATGCCGTCGTAGAAGCGCCGGATCGCATCGGCCTCGGGCTCTTCCAGCGAAAAGATCCGGATGCCTTCGTCGTCGCGCAGCACGCAGGAGATCACCACCACGCAGTGCAGCTGCGGGCCGAGGAAGTCGCTCCCGGTCTGCGTGCGCCGCTTCTGGAACGCGACCTCGGCGACCTCGCGGTCGGGCAGGTCGGCGGGCAGGCCGTAGAGCCGCCTGATCCCGGCGACGTCGGGAACCGTTTCGATGTCGAAGGCGAGAACCGGAGTCATGGAAATTCGGGGACGGAGCCCGATTTCATCGCCGGGCGCACAGGTCCG
>JBFLYF010000352.1:0-3159 GCA_040756795.1 Pseudomonadota bacterium | reverse complement strand
GATCACCGCGGCGCCGGACATCGGCAGCAGCCCGACCGAGAGCAGCCCCGCGCCGCCCGCGCGCAGCCCCGAGAGCCGGCCGAAGGCGAGAATCGCGAGCGCCTTGCCCAGGAAGCGCACCGCGACATAGGCCGTGACCACGAGGAAGGTGGTTTCCAGGCCGTTGAACACCAGGCTCGCGCCGGTGAGCACGAACAGCAGCACGAACAGCAGCTGGCCGGCATAGCCGAAGCGCAGCGGCAGCAGCGCGTGGTCGTAGTCGAGATTGCGCGCGAGGATGCCAAAGGCGAGCATCGCCACCACCACCGTGAGCCCCGCGGCGCGCGCCAGGCCCACCACCAGCACCACCAGCGCGATCAGGAGGATAAACTGCTGGTCCTCGCGCTTGCCGAGCCAGCCGGCGGCGACGAGCATCAGCTGGCAGGCGGCGAAGCCGAGGAGGCCGGCGCCGCCCAGCAGGTAGATCGGGTGCAGCAGCGCGGTGCGCAGGTCGGCCTCGTGCTGCAGGTGCAGGAACGGCAGCAGCAGCGCGAGCGATACGAAGGCGAAGGCGCAGTTGACCGCCGTGAACAGGATCATGCGCTCGGTGAGCTGGCCGGAGGCGCGCAGCTCGTGCGCGACCAGCATCACCACCGCGGGCGAGGTCGCGGTGCCGACCGCGGCGGCGCCCGCCGCGAGCAGCGGCGGGTAGTCGAAATACAGCATCGCCGCGTAGATGGCGAAGAACGCGCCGACGCTTTCGCCCACCGCCGCGAGCGCCAGCCAGGGATTCTTGCGCAACCACGCGAGATCGAGCCGGTGGCCGAGCTCGAACACCACGAGGCCCAACGCGAGGTCGATCAGCGCGCGCGCCTCGCCCGAGAGCGGGGTCTTCAGCACGCCGAGCGCCTCGGGTCCGGCGGCGATGCCGACCAGCACGTAGCCCGTAATGCGCGGCAGCGCGAGCAGGCGCTGCGCGAGCTCGCCGCCGAGCAGCCCCGCGATCAGCAGCGCGCCGAACAGGACGAACTCCCCGAGCGCCAACGGCCAGGCCGGCAGGAACCGCAACAGCTCCTGCATCCAGGGTCCTCCCTCATGACCGGCCGCCCGGCCGCGCTTTTCGTTCCGGGCGGCGGCGTCGCCGTTAGACCGGCCCGCGGCGGGCCGGTTCCCGCGGCCTATTCAACCACAACTGGGTTTAGAATCGATGCGCCGCGTCGCGCCCTCCGGCGCCGAACTCCCTACCGGGCCATGCGACTTTCTCTGCGCTTCGTCATCCCTCTCGCGATCGCCCTCGGCGCGATCGCCTACGGCGTGGTGCCGCTGGTCGACGAGCTGACGCTGCGCTGGTTCGTGCGCGACCTCGACATCCGCGGCAAGCTGATCGCCAGCGCCGCGCAGGAGCCCTTGGTCGAGCTGCTCACCGACAAGGTGCGCGACAAGGTGCGGCTGCAGCGCGTGCAGACTTTCCTCGCGCGCATCCTCGAAGACGAGCGGGTGTTCGCGATCGGCTTCTGCGACACCCAGGGCACGTTCGTCTACCGCTCCGCGACGCTGCCCGCCGAGATCAGCTGCACTGCAGCGGGCACGGAGGCCGAGGACTCGGCGCGCGTGCTCGGCGACCGCAAGGGGCTGCTGCACGTGGCCTCGAGCGCGATCACGCACGACGGCAAGCGCTTCGGCGAGCTGCTGGTGGTGCACGACATGAGCTTCATCGAGCGGCGCAGCGCCGACACCAAGAAGTACATCGTCTGGCTGTTCGCCGCGATCGGCGCGGTGATCGCGCTCATCACGGTGGTGATCGCCGAGCTGTCCTTCCGCGGCTGGATGTCGGGGATCAAGGCGCTGATCCGCGGCCAGTCGCTCGCGCTTTCGCCGCAGCCGAAGTCGCGCGAGCTCAGGCCCATCGCGCGCGACCTGGAGGCGATGGTGCGCGAGCTCGAGGCCGAGCGCCGCACGCGCGACGAGTCGCAGATCAGCTGGACGCCGCAGAGCCTGCGCGCGATCCTGCGCGAGGACCTGAAGGGCGACGAGATCCTGATCGTCTCGAACCGCGAGCCCTACATCCACGTGCGGCGCGACGGCCGCACCGAGGTGCAGCGCCCGGCGAGCGGGCTGGTGACGGCGATGGAGCCGGTGATGCGCGCCTGCTCCGGGACCTGGATCGCGCACGGCTCGGGCAGCGGCGACCGGGACGTGGTCGATGCGCAGGATCACGTCATGGTTCCGCCGGAAAAGCCGGCCTACCGCATCCGGCGCGTCTGGCTGACGAAGGAGGAGGAGGCCGGCTACTACTACGGCTTCGCCAACGAGGGGCTGTGGCCGCTGTGCCACATCGCGCACACGCGGCCGGTGTTCCGCGCCCCGGACTGGGAGCATTACCGCGCCGTCAATCGCCGCTTCGCGCTCGCCGTGGAGCAGGAATCGCGCACCGACAACCCGATCGTGCTGGTGCAGGACTACCACTTCGCGCTCGCGCCGCGCATGATCCAGAAGCGCCTGCCGGGGGCGACCGTGATCGCCTTCTGGCACATTCCGTGGCCCAACCCGGAGGCCTTCGGCGTGTGCCCGTGGCGCGAGGAGATTCTCGACGGCCTGCTCGGCTCCTCGATCCTCGGCTTCCATACGCAGTTCCACTGCAACAACTTCTTCGACACGGTCGACCGCTACATGGAGGCGCGCGTCGACCGCGAGACCTTCACCATCTCCTACGGCGGCGACCCCACCGAGGTGCGCCGCTACCCGATCTCGATCGAGTGGCCGCCGGCGGCGCTCGCCGGGCAGAAGCCGGTGCCCGAGTGCCGCGCCGAGGTGCGGGCCGCGCTCGGAGTGGCCGCCGACATGCGCCTCGGCCTCGGCGTCGACCGGCTCGACTACACCAAGGGGATCCTGGAGCGCTTCGCCGCGGTCGAGCGGCTGCTCGAGCTGCAGCCGGAATGGATCGGGCGCTTCACGTTCGTGCAGATCGCGGCGCCCTCGCGCTCGGGCATCGAGGAGTACCAGAGCCTGGACGCGAAAGTGCGCGCCACCGCGCAGCGCATCAACAGCCGCTTCGGCCGCCCGGGCTACGAGCCGATCGTGCTGCGCATCGAGCATCACGACCCCGGCGAGGTCTACGGCTGGTACCGCGCCGCCGACCTGTGCTGCGTCTCGAGCCTGCACGACGGCATGAACCTGGTG
>JBFLYF010000351.1:0-3170 GCA_040756795.1 Pseudomonadota bacterium | reverse complement strand
TCGGCCGCGCTCGCGGTGGCGGCGTCCTCGAGCGTGACGACGATCCGCCCGTCCTCGCTCGCGGCGTGCACTTCCACTCCCGGCAGCGCGGCGAGCGATTCCCGCACCGCGGCGACGTTCTCCGGGCGCGCGCGCAGCACGACGCCCGAGATGTTCGTGCCGCCCAGCATGAGGAGCCGCCGACGCGAATGGTCGGGCTTCTTGACCGGCGAATTCTGCACAGGCAGAGGCTAGACGAGCGCCGGCCCTGGCATTTGATTCTGATCAAACAGCGGGCGGCTTTTCAGCGCTCGCCGAGCTCGGCCAGGACAGCCTGGACCAGATCTTCCTCGAGATAGAAGCCCTGCTCGACGAGGCGCTCGAATACCGGCCGCGCAGCGGGGATCAGTCCCGGGCGCGGCGCTTCGCCTTGAGCGTCGCGAGGTCCTCGCGCAGCGACTTCGCGCCGCCCCGGATTACCGGGACGCCAGCGCGGCCCATCTCCACCATGAACGCCTCGAGTGGCATGCCCGCGACCCGCGCGGCGCGGCCGATCGACACGCTGCCGTCCTTGTAGAGCGAGGTGGCGAGCGCGAGGCGCACGCCCGGCTCGCCGAGCAGCCCTTCGTCATCGAGGTGGAACAGCACCGCCTCCGGCTGGTCTCGGTTCATCACCACCACTGGCTGCTTGCGCGCCATGCGCAGCGCGCTGGACGGGTTGTTCTTCAGCTGGCGGACGTTCACGGTTTTCATATTGCTCCTACCTCATGTAGGAACATATTGTAGCACATAAGGTTGAATCCTAGGGCCACTGCGCGGGGCTCGCGCCGAGCGGCACGGGCGGCCGCTCCCAATAAGGCGGCGTTTCGGACAGGCCCAATGCCGGGCGCAGGTGGCCGATGCGGCCGAACGCCGTATCGCGTTCTTCCATGAGTCCCTTCAATTCCTCCTCCGGCAGCTCTTCGGGCAGCTCCAGGAAGCCCTCGAAGAAGCCGCGGCCGGTGATCCACCTGCCGGTGCGCGCGAGCGAGACGCGCACCAGCCACGACCCGCCTTCGCGCGCGCGGCGCGCGAGCGCGATGAGCGCGCCGTAGGCCATCAGATAACCGCTCACGTAGTCGATCGCCGAGACGGGCAGGAGCTTCGGCTTCGTGGTCGGGTCTTTGGACGCGACCTGCGCGAGCGCCATGCCGCTCACGGTCTGCACGATGCTGTCGAACCCGCGCCGCTCGCGCCACGGCCCGGTCGTGCCCCAGGCGCTCAAGGTCACGTAGACGATCCCCGGGCGCAGCGCGGCCGCCTCTTCGGGCGAGAAGCCGCGCGCCGCGAGAGTACCGGGACGGTACGACTGGGAAAACACATCAGCGCCTTTCAGAAGCCCTTTCAGAGCTTCAACCCCTGAAGGCGAACGAAGATCCACGTTCGCCGAGAGCTTCCCGATCCCCGTGTCGATCTCCATCGGCCCGGAATCGGGCAGGTGCGCGGCGGTGATCTTCAGCACGTCGGCGCCGTGCTCGGCGAGCGTGCGCGCGCAGGTCGGCCCCGCAAGCACGCGTGTGAGATCGAGGACACGCAGACCTGACAAGGGTCTCTTACCGTGGGGTAACTCTTGTCGCGGCGCATCACCGATTTTCGTAATCTCCAGCAGCGGTTGCGCTGCGACGGCGGCCGATTGCGGGTGCGCGGACCATTCGGCGGCCGTGCGCGCGAGGCCCGCGCAGCCGCCCGCGGCGTGGATCGCGTCCTCGAGCGCGGGCCCGTCCCAGCCGCGGCTCGCGGCCTCCGCCGCTGCGCGCTCCCCCGGCGCGCCGAGCACCTTCAGCGCGGCGTCGCGATGATTGCGGAAGTTGCAATGGATGCTGATCCAGCGACCGTCGCGCAGCGGGTAGAAGCCGGAGAGCGGGTCCCACGGCCCGGGCGCGGGCTTGCCGTCGATCCTGAGGTAGCGCGCGCTGCGCAGCGAGGCCGCGGCGGCGCGCACGTCGACCGCCGCCCGCTGTTTTCTCCCGGTTCGCGAGAGCCAGAGCCCGGACACGGCCAGGCCGACGGCGGCGAGCGCCGCGGCGCCCGCGGTGCCTACGCGATACGGCGTGGGAAACACCGGATCGGCCCCGGTGAAGCCGGCCTGCGCCGCAAGCTCCGGCGGCAGCGCGGCGATCTGCAGCAGTTCGAAAAGCGCGTTGCGCAAGGGCATGCCGAGGCCCTAGTCTAGCGCGCCGTGTATCCGCCCGTTGCGCCGCGGCGCCCCGTCGCGCTCGCCCTGATGGTGATCGCGCCCTTGCTCTGGAGCCTGGGCGGCGTTCTCACGCGCCAGATCGAGTCGCCGCGCCCGCTCGAGCTCGCGTTCTGGCGCAGCCTGTTCTGCGCCCTTTTCGTCGCCGCCGTCCTGCTCGCCTTCAGGGCGGGGAATCCGCTCGCGACGATTCGAAAGGCGGGCGTGGCGGGAGCCGTCTCCGGCGCGATGTGGGGCCTGATGTTCACCAGCTTCATCGTCGCCCTCACGCTGACCACGGTGGCGAACGTCCTCGTCGTGTGCAGCCTCGGGCCGCTCTTCACCGCCCTGCTCGCGTTCGCGGTGCTGCGCGAGCCGATCGCGCCGCGCACCTGGCTCGCGATCGTGGTGGCGGCGATCGGCATGGCGGCGATGTTCGGCGCCGGGTTCACGGCCGACGAGCCGCGCCACGTCTTCGGCACGCTGCTCGCCCTCTCGATCCCCGCGGCCGCCGCGGTCAACGTGGTCGTGCTGCGCAAGGCCGGGGCGCACCTCGATCTGGTGCCCGCCGTGCTGCTCGGCGCGCTGCTCTCCATGGCGGCGAGCCTGCCCTGGGCGCTGCCCTTCGCCGCCGGCGCGCGCGACCTGGGGCTGCTCGCGGTGCTGGGCGTGTTCCAGATCGGGCTGCCGTGCATGCTGCTCGTGCTCGCGGCGCGCACGCTCAGCGCCCCCGAGATCGCGCTGCTCGGGCTGCTCGAGGTGGTGCTCGGGCCGCTCTGGGCCTGGCTCGGCGCGGGCGAGGTTCCCGGCGCGGCGACGCTCGCCGGCGGCGCGCTGGTGCTCGCCGCGCTCGCGGGCAACGAGCTGGCGCTGCTCGCGGGGCGGCCGCGCGCCGGGATCAAGTAGACTGAATCGCCATGCGCGAGCCGGCCTCCAGAGCGATGCACCTGAAGGACTACGCCCCTCCGGCGTTCCTCGT
>JBFLYF010000350.1:0-3173 GCA_040756795.1 Pseudomonadota bacterium | reverse complement strand
GGCTACGCGACGCTCGGCGCGATCGGCTTCGAGGGGCGGCGCGACTACGGCGCGATCGGCCCGGTGACCAACCTCGCGGCGCGCCTGTGCGCCGAGGCAGCCGCGGGGCAGGTGCTCGTCTCGCAGCGGGTCTACGGCAAGGTCGAGGAGCGCATCGAGGCCGAGCACGTCGGCGAGATGTCGCTGAAGGGCCTGAGCAAGCCGGTGCCCGCGTACAACGTGCTCTCGGTCCGCTAGCAGTCCGCTTTCTCAAGAACTATCAAGGAGTTCTGAAGCGGCCGCGCTGCGGCGATGCTAGAATCAGGCGCCCGATCCCGAATGCCCCTTCACGTCGTCATCCTCGCCGCCGGTCAGGGCAAGCGCATGCGCTCTGCGTTGCCCAAGGTGCTGCACCGGCTCGCCGGACGGCCGCTGCTCGCGCACGTGCTCGACGCGGCGCGCACGCTCAAGCCCGAGCGCATCCACGTCGTGCATGGCCACGGCGGCGCCGCGGTGAAGTCGGCGTTCGACGGCGCGGAGGTCGAGTGGGTCGAGCAGGCGCGCCAGCTCGGCACCGGCCACGCGCTGCTGCAGGCGCTGCCGGGCATTCCGCGCGCGGCGACCGTGCTGGTGCTCAACGGCGACGTGCCGCTCGCGCGCGCCGCGAGTCTGCGCAGGCTGGTCAAGGCCGCGGGCAAAGGCCTCGCGATCATGACGAGCGAGCTCTCCGATCCGGAAGGCTACGGCCGCGTGCTGCGCGGCGCGGATGGCCGCGTGCGGCGCGTCGTCGAGCAGAAGGACGCGAAGCCGAGGGAGCTCGCCGCGCGCGAGTGGTACGCGGGCTTTCTCGCGGCGCAGTGCTCGCGGCTCACCGGCTGGCTCGCCAAGGTCGCGAACCGCAACCTGCAGCGCGAGTATTACCTCACGGACGTGATCGGCATCGCGGCGTCGGCGGGCGCGCCGGTGACCGCGGTGCGCGCGACGGACCGCTGGGAGGTCGCGGGGGTGAACTCGCGCGCCGAGCTCGCGCTGCTCGAGCGCGCCTACCAGAATGCGCAGGCGCAGAGGCTGCTCGACGCCGGCGTCACGCTTGCCGATCTGTGGCGCGTCGAGGTGCGCGGCGAGCTCTCCTGCGGCAAGGAGGTCGCCATCGACGTCAACTGCGTGTTCGAGGGGCGCGTGCGGCTCGGCGACCGCGTGCGCATCGGGCCGAACTGTGTATTGAAAGATGTCGTCATCGCCGCGGACACTGAAATATGTGCTTTCTCCCTGTTGGAAAGCTCCACCATAGGGAAACGCTGCAGGATCGGTCCCTACGCGCGGCTGCGGCCCGGGGCGCGGCTCGAGAACGAAGTGCACGTCGGCAATTTCGTCGAAGTGAAGGCAAGCCGCCTGGGGGCGGGCAGCAAGGCGAACCACCTCGCCTATGTCGGCGACGCCGAGGTCGGCGCGCGCGTCAACATCGGCGCCGGCACGATCACCTGCAACTACGACGGCGCCAACAAGAACCGCACCGTGATCGAGGACGACTGCTTCATCGGCTCGGATGCGACGCTCGTCGCCCCGGTGCGCATCGCGCGCGGCTCCTACATCGGGGCGGGCTCGACCATCAGCAAGGACACCCCGCCCGGCCAGCTCACCGTAGCGCGCGCCAAGCAGGTGTCGCTGCCGCGCTGGCAGCCGCCGCGCAAGAAGTGAGGCGGCGCGCACGGCCATGTGCGGAATCGTAGGCGCCGCCGCAAAGCGCGACATCCTGCCCGTGCTGCTCGAGGGCCTGCGGCGCCTCGAATACCGCGGCTACGACTCCTGCGGCGTGGCGGCGCTCTCGGGCGGCAGGCTCGACCGGCTGCGCAGTGTGGCGCGGGTTTCGGATCTTTCGAACCAAGTGGAAAAAAGGCGTCTCGCTGCGCGAACCGGGATCGCGCACACGCGCTGGGCCACGCACGGCGCGCCGGTGACGCGCAACGCGCACCCGATCCTGTCGCGCGGCGAGATCGCGCTGGTGCACAACGGCATCATCGAGAACCACGACGAGCTGCGCGCGGAGCTCAGGCTGAAGGGCTACGAGTTCGAGACCCAGACCGACACCGAGGTGGCCGCGCACCTGGTGCACAGCCTGTACCAGGGGAGCCTGCTCGAGGCGGTGCGAGGCGCCGCGGCGCGCCTCGCCGGCGCTTACGCGATCGCGGTGGTCTCGAAGCGCGAGCCGCACCGCGTGGTCGGCGCGCGCGCGGGCAGCCCGCTGGTGATCGGGGTCGGCGCCGGGGAGAATTTCCTCGCCTCGGACGCGCTCGCGCTGGCGGGCACTACCGGGCGCATCGCTTACCTCGAGGAAGGCGACGTCGCCGAGATCGGCCTGGAAAGCTTTCGCGTGCTCGATGCGGCCGGGCGCGAGGCGAAGCGCGCGGTGCAGACCGTTCGCACCGACGGCGCCGCCGCAGAGCTCGGGCCGTACCGCCACTACATGCAGAAGGAAATCTTCGAGCAGCCGCGCGCGGTCGCCGACACGCTCGAAGGGATCGAGGCGGTCCCGCCGGCGCTGTTCGGAGACCGCAGCGGAAAGAGCCTCGGCAAGGTGAGGTCGGTGCTGATGCTCGCCTGCGGCACGAGCTACTACGCGGGCTTGGTCGCGAAGCACTGGCTGGAGTCGCTCGCCCGCCTGCCCACCCAGGTCGAGATCGCGAGCGAGTACCGCTACCGCGACAGCGTCCCCGACCCGAATGCGCTGGTGGTGGTGATTTCGCAGTCGGGAGAGACGGCCGACACGCTCGCCGCGCTCAGGCACGCGCGCGCGCTGGGCCAGAAGCGTACGCTCGTCGTCTGCAACGTCGCCTCGAGCGCGATGATGCGCGAGACGCGGCTCAGGTTCCTCACCCATGCCGGGGTCGAGATCGGCGTGGCCTCCACCAAGGCCTTCACGACCCAACTGGTGGCGCTCTTCCTGCTTTCTCTTTGTCTTGCAAGGATTGGGAAGAGAATCGGCAAGAAAGAGGAGCAAAGACATCTGCGTAGCCTGCGGCACCTGCCGAAGGCGCTCGGCGCGGCGCTCGCGCTCGAGCCGCAGTTGATCGCCTGGGCGGAGCGATTCGCGAAGAAGGAACATGCGCTGTTTCTCGGCCGCGGGCTGCACTACCCGATCGCGCTCGAGGGGGCGCTCAAGCTCAAGGAGATCTCCTACATCCACGCCGAGGGCT
>JBFLYF010000035.1:0-14925 GCA_040756795.1 Pseudomonadota bacterium | reverse complement strand
ACAGGTTGCTGCGATGCAGCTCGGCCTTCTCCAGGTTCGCGCCGGCGGCCCTGGCGCCGGAGAAATTGGTCCGCACCGCGTACGTCTTCTCCAGCAGCGCGCGCTCGAGCAGCGCGCCGCGGAACGAGGCGCGGTGCAGCTCGGCCGAGGCGAAGCTCGCGCCCTCGAGGTTCGCCGACGCGAAATCGATGCCGACCAGCACCGCGTGCTCGAACTTCGCGCCCTGCAGCGCCTGTCCCCTCAGGATGAGGCGCTCCTTCGAGCAGCCCGACCAGTCCATGTGGGCGCCCGGGCTGTCGCTGCACGCGGCCCGGGCACCGGGCGCGGCGAGGAGGAGCGCGAGGAGGCAGATTCGAAGCATTCAGGTCGCCAGCGCGGGAAGGTTCCTGAACAGCTCGAGCGCCTCGGGGTTGGCGAGCGCGTCGGTGTTGCCGATCTCCATGCCGTGGATCGCGTTGCGGATCGCGATCTCGACCACCTTGTTGTTCTTGGTGCGCGGGATGTCGGCCACCTGGATGATCTTCGCGGGAACGTGACGTGGGGTGGTGTTTTGACGAATCCGGGTTTTGATCTTTTCGATCAGGGGTTCCTCCAAAGTAAAACCCGGACGCAATCTCACGAACAATACCACCCTTGTGTCGGTCGGCCGCTCGGGCGGCCAGAGCTGGCCGATGGCGACCGACTCCTCGACCTCGTCGATCTTCTCGACCTGGCGGTAGATCTCGGCGGTGCCGATGCGGATGCCGCCGGGGTTGAGCGTCGCGTCCGACCTGCCGTAGACGATCATCGTGCCGCGCCCGGTGAGCTCGCACCAGTCGCCGTGGCACCAGACGTTCGGGTACTTCTCGAAGTACGCGGCGCGGTAGCGCTCCCCGCCCCGGTCGCCCCAGAAGCCGAGCGGCATCGAGGGAAAGGGCCTGGTGCAGACGAGCTCGCCCTTGGTGTTGACGACCGATTCCCCTTTCTCGTCGAAGACCTCGACCGCCATTCCCAGCGAGCGGCACTGCAGCTCGCCGCGGTAGACGGGCAGGATCGCGTTGGCGTCGGCGAACGCGGCCATGATGTCGGTGCCGCCCGAGATCGACGACAGGCACACGTCCCGCTTCACCTTCGCATACACGTAATCGTAGCTCTCCGGCACGAGCGGCGAGCCGGTCGAGACGATCATGCGAAGCGCCGAAAGGTCGTGCGTCTCGGCGGGGGCGAGGCCGCGCTTTTCCATCGCGTCGATGAACTTGGCCGAGGTGCCGAACTGGGTGAAGCGCTCCTGCTCGGCGTAGTCGAACAGGATCCTGCCGCCGCGCTCGAAGGGCGAGCCGTCGTAGAGCATGACGCTCGCCTCGGCGAGCAGCCCCGCGAACAGCAGGTTCCACATCACCCAGTTGCAGGTCGTGTAGTAGAAGAAGCGGTCCCCGGGCCGCACGTCGAACTGCAGCTTGTACATCTTGATTCCCGAGAGCAGCGCCCCGCCCGCGGAGTGCACGATGCACTTGGGCTTGCCGGTGGTGCCCGAGGTGAACAGGATGTACGCCGGGTGGTCGAACGGCAGCTGCGCCCAGGCGATCTCCCCGGGCGAGTGGCGCCGCAGCCACTCCTCGAGCAGCACCGCCTTCGGGATCGCGGAGACGTCGGGCCGCTTGCGCAGGTGCGGCACCACCACGACGCGGCGCAGTCCCGGCAGCTGCTCGGCGATCTGCGCCACCCGCTCGAGCACGTCGTATTCGCGCCCGGCGTAGCGGTAGCCGTCGGCGCAGAACAGGATCTTGGGCTCGATCTGGCCGAAGCGCTCGAGCACGCCCTCGACGCCGAAATCCGGCGAGCAGGAGGACCACACCAGGCCCTGCGAGAGCGCGGCGAGCGCGAACATCGCGGTCTCGGGCAGGTTCGGGATGAACGCCGCGGCGCGGTCTCCGGCGCGCAAGCCCAGGGCGGCGAGCGCCTGCGCCGCGCGCGAGACGTCGCTCGTCAGGTCGGAGTAGCTGACGCGGCGCTGCAAGCCGCGCTCGTCCCAGAAGACGAATGCGTCGCCCCGGTCGCCTCTGCGCAGCAGGTTCTCGCCGAGGTTGAGGCGCGCCTCGGGAAACCACCTCGCGCCGGGCATCTTGTCGCCGTCGACCAGCACCGTCGAGCCTTTCTTCGAGGCGATGACGCCGCAGAAGTCCCAGACCTCGCTCCAGAAGGTTTCCGGGTTCTCTACCGTCCAGGCGTAGAAATCCGGGTAGGTGTTGAGCTCGAGCCTGTGCTTGCGCACCACCTGGCGCGCGAACTGCGTGAGCTGCGCCGCCTCGATCGCCTGCTGCGACGGTTCCCAGATCGGATCCATTGCGCGATTATATTGCCGCAGCCCCATGTCTCCGGCACCCGATGACCTGCGCGCCGCCCTCCGGCGCGACCACCGCCCGGACGAAGCCGGCGTTCTCGAGAGACTGTTGCGCCTGCAGCCGGATGAGGCGAGCTCGAAAGCGATCGCATCCGGGGCGCGCGAGCTCGCAAGGCGCGTGCGCGCCGCCCCGCCCGGGCCGCTGAGCGCTGAAACCTTCCTGCGGCACTACGGCCTGTCCACGCGCGAGGGCGTCGCGCTGATGTGCGTGGCCGAGGCGCTGCTGCGCATCCCGGACGCCGCCACCCAGGACGCGCTGCTCAGGGACAAGCTCGCCTCGGGAGAGTGGAGCCCGGCGAGCGCGGCGGACTGGGCGCTGCTGCTCACCGGAACGCTCGCGCAGTGGCACGACGACGCTTCCGCGCTGAAGAGCGCGCTTGCGCGCCTGGGCGAGCCGATCGTGCGCGCCGCGGTGCGCCAGGCGATGCGCATCCTCGCCGGGCAGTTCGTGCTCGCCGAGACCGCCGGGGAGGCCGCCCGGCGCGCCGCGAGGCTCAGGCCCTACCGCTTCTCCTTCGACATGCTGGGGGAGGCGGCGCGCACCGCGCAGGATGCGGAGACGTATCTTCATTCCTATCGGGACATCATCCGGCAGGCTGCGCCGCCCGACGCGGTCTCGATCAAGCTCTCGGCGCTCCACCCGCGCTTCGAGGAAGCCAAGCGCGCCCGGATCTTCTCCGAGCTGCTCCCCCTTGTGCGCGTTCTGGCCGAGTCCGCCGCCGCGAGAGGCATCGTGCTCACCATCGACGCGGAGGAATCGGAGCGCCTGGAATTGACGCTTGATCTGTTTGAGATTTTGGCCAAGGAAACCCCCGTGGGCCTCGCAGTGCAGGCGTATCAGAAGCGGGCCCTGGCCATGTGCGACTTCCTTGTTTCACTGGCACGCCAGAAAAGGACGCGCGTTCCCGTGCGCCTCGTGAAGGGCGCCTACTGGGACGGCGAGGTGAAGCGCGCGCAGCAGCTCGGGCTTGCGGACTACCCCGTGTTCACGCGCAAGGCCGCGACCGACCTCTCGTTCGCGGCCTGCGCCGCGCGCCTGCTCGCCGCGCCGGAAGCGATCGCGCCCGCGTTCGCGACCCACAACTGCCGCACGGTCGCGACGATCCTGAGTCTCGCAGGAGAAAACGAATTCGAGTTCCAGAAGCTCTTCGGCATGGGAGACGCGCTGTACGAAGCGGTCCTCGCCGGGCATCCGCGAGTCCCGGTGCGCGTCTATGCGCCGGTCGGCCGCTTCACCGAGCTGCTGCCCTACCTCGTGCGGCGGCTGCTCGAGAACGGCGCCAACACCTCGTTCGTGCACCAGATCGCCGACCCGGCGGTTCCCGTGGAGGAGCTGGTCGCCGACCCTGCCGAGGCGCTCGCGCGCCCCGCACGGCGCATCCCGCCGCCGCCCGAGCTATACCCGGACCGGAAGAACTCGATCGGCATGGATCTTTCCAGGAGAGATGTTCTCGATTTCCTGGAGAAGAGAACCGTTGCCGACGGGCCGATCGGGTCCTCTCCTCTCGGCGAACCCCTCGAGGAAGCAATTTCAAGAGCAGCAACAGCGTTCGAGGCTTGGTCGCGCACACCCGCGCCGGAACGCGCCGCGATGCTCGAGCGCGCGGGCGACCTCATGCAGGAGGCGATGCCGGAGCTCGCCTCGCTCATCGTGCGCGAGGGCCGGCGCTGCATCGCCGATGCGGTGCAGGAGGTGCGCGAGGCCGTCGACTATTGCCGCTACTACGCCTCGCAGGCAAGGCTTCTGTTTGGCGAAGCCAGGCAACTGCCCGGCCCCGCCGGCGAGCGCAACGAGCTCTCGCTGCAGGGCCGCGGCGTGTTCGCCTGCGTCAGCCCCTGGAATTTCCCGCTCGCGATCTTCACCGGCCAGGTCGCCGCCGCGCTCGCCGCGGGCAACACGGTGGTCGCGAAGCCCGCGGAGCAGACACCGAGGGTCGGGCTGAGAGCCGTTGCAATGCTTCTGCAAGCGGGAATCTCCCCGGAAGCGCTTCACTGCGTGCTCGGCGGCGGCGAGACGGTCGGCGCGAGGCTCGTCGCCGATGCGCGCATCGCGGGCGTCGCCTTCACCGGATCGACCGCGACCGCGCGCGCGATCAACGCCGCGCTCGCGGCGCGCCCGGGGCCGATCGTGCCGCTCATCGCCGAGACCGGCGGCGTCAACGCCATGATCGCGGACTCCTCCGCGCTCGCCGAGCAGCTGGTCGACGACGTCGTCGTCTCGGCCTTCAACAGCGCCGGCCAGCGCTGCTCGGCGCTGCGCATCCTGTTCCTCGACGCCGAAGGCGCGCCGCGCGTGCTGCGGCTGCTCGGCGGGGCGATCGCGCAATTGCAGGTCGGCGATCCCGCCGATCCGGCCACCGACGTCGGACCCGTGATCGATGCGCCGTCGCGCGAAATTCTTGAGAACCATGTGGATCTATTGAAAACAACTTCAAAGGTCATTGGCGAAGCGGAAGCGCCGGCGTCGGGCGACTACGTTGCGCCGGTCGCTTTTGAAGTTTCTCTCGAGCGGTTACCCCGTGAAGAGGTATTCGGGCCCATCCTCCACGTGTGTCTCTACGAGAACGAGAACCTGAAAGAAGTCCTGCACTGGCTGCGCCAGACCGGCTACGGGCTCACGCTCGGCATCCACAGCCGCATCCAGGGGTTCGTCGACCGCGTGGTGCGCGAGGCGCGGGTCGGCAACATCTACGTCAACCGCAACATGATCGGCGCGGTGGTCGGCGTGCAGCCCTTCGGCGGCGAGGGGCTCTCCGGCACCGGCCCCAAGGCGGGCGGGCCGCATTACCTGCTCAGGTTTGCCACTGAAAGAACGCTCACCACGAATACCGCTGCCGTGGGCGGGGCCACGGATCTGCTCGCCTAGGGAGTCTCTGAAAAAGCGCGCATCCGTCGTTCCCGCGAAAGCGGGAACCCAGGTTTTTCGACGTAAACCTGGGCCCCCGCGTGCGCGGGGGCGACGTTCTTCAGACCTTCCCTAGCGGGTCAGGAGTCGCTCTTCGGCCGGTGCACGGTCGAGAAGTGCGGGCGCGTGAGCACCTCGGGCGCGAGCACCGCGTCCAGGTCCTCCCTGCTCATGAGCTTTTTCTCCAGCACCAGGTCGTAGACGCGCCTGCCGGTGGCCAGGGCCTCCTTGGCGATCTCGCTGGCGCGCGCGTAGCCGATGAAGGGGTTGAGCGCGGTGACGAGCGCGGTCGACTCGTCGACGAAACGCCGCGCGCGCTCGCGGTTGGCGACGATGCCGCGCACGCAGCGCTCGCCGAGCGTGCGGCACGCCGCGGCGAGGTGCGCGATGCTCTTGAACAGGCTGTGCGCGATGATCGGCTCGAAGGCGTTCAGCTGCAGCTGCCCGGCCTCGGCCGCCATGGTCACGGCGATGTCGTTGCCGATCACCTCGAACGCGACCTGGTTCACCACCTCGGGGATCACGGGATTCACCTTGCCCGGCATGATCGAGGAGCCCGCCTGGACGGCCGGCAGGCTGATCTCGCCCAGGCCGGCGCGCGGGCCCGAGGAGAGCAGCCGCAGGTCGTTGCAGGTCTTGGAGAGCTTGACCGCGATGCGCTTGAGCACCCCGGAGAGCTGCACGAACGCGCCCGCGTCCTGCGTCGCCTCGATCAGGTTGGGCGAGACGATCAGCTCCACGCCGGCGATCTCCGAGAGGCGCCGCGTGACGCGCGCCGCGTACTCCGGGTGCGCGTTGATGCCGGTGCCGATCGCGGTCGCGCCGAGGTTGATCTCGCGGATCAGGCTCGCGGCCTCGGCGAGCCGGCTCTCGTCCTCCTGCAGCATGACGGCGTACGTGGAAAATTCCTGGCCGAGCGTCATCGGCACCGCGTCCTGCAGCTGGGTGCGGCCGATCTTCAGCGCGTCGGAGAATTCGATCGCCTTCGATTCGAATTCCTTTCTCAAGAAACTCATTTCATTCAGCAGGCGCCGGATGCCGAACTGCAGCGCCACCTTCACCGCCGTGGGATAGACGTCGTTGGTGCTCTGCGAGAGGTTGACGTGGTCGAGCGGGTGCAGGTGCTGGTACTCGCCCTTGGCGTGGCCGAGGATCTCGAGCGCGCGGTTGGCGATCACCTCGTTGGCGTTCATGTTGGTCGAGGTGCCGGCGCCGCCCTGGATGACGTCGACGACGAACTCCTCCAGGAGCTTGCCCTCGCGCACCTCCTCGCAGGCGAGGCGAATCGCCATGGCGCGCCGCTCGTCCAGCAGCCCGAGCTCGCTGTTGGCGATCGCCGCCGCCTGCTTGACGCAGGCGAGCGCGGCCACCAGGTCCGGGTAGATCGAGATCGAGGTGCCGGTGATCGCGAAGTTCTCGAGCGCGCGCAGCGTGTGGATGCCGTAGTAGGCCTCGGCCGGGACGGCATGGTCGCCGATCAGGTCGTGCTCGGTGCGCACTGCGGTGCTCATGGCCAGTCCGGATTCTAGGCCCGTTTGCTTGACACGCCCGAAGCGCTTATCGAGAATGCTTTTTCTTACTCGGGAGGACATCGATGAAACAGGCCAGGATCCTGCTCGCTCTCGCCGCGGCGCTCGCGCTCGCCGGCACGGCCGCGGCGCAGGAAGGAACGCTGAAGAAGATCAAGGACTCGGGCGCCATCACCATCGGCCACCGCGACGCCTCGCTGCCCTTTTCCTATTACGACGACAAGCAGCAGCCCATCGGCTACGCCATGGACCTGTGCATGAAGATCGTCGACGCCGTCAAGGCCGACCTGAAGATGAAGGCCATCAAGGTCAACTACCAGCTGGTCACCTCCGCCAACCGCATCCCGCTGATGGCGAACGGCACCATCGACCTGGAATGCGGCTCGACCACCAATAACCTCGAGCGCCAGAAGCAGGTCTGGTTCACCATCACGCACTTCGTCACCGCCAACCGCTGGGCGTACAAGAAGGCCTCGAAGGTGGACAAGCTCGCCGACCTCAAAGGCAAGACCATCGTCTCGACCGCCGGCACCACCAACATCAAGGGCATGACCGAGATCAACGCGGCGCAGAACCTCGGCATGAACATCATCTCGGCCAACGGCCACTCCGAGGCCTTCCAGATGGTCGAGACCGGCCGTGCGGTCGCGTTCGCGATGGACGACATCCTGCTCGCCGGGCTGGTGGCGCAGTCGCGCAGCCCGAAGGATTACGCGATCTCGTCGGAATCGACTTCGGTCGAGCCCTACGGCATCATGCTGCGCAAGGACGACGCCGCGTTCAAGAAGGTGGTCGATGCGGCGATGACGAGCCTGTACAAGTCGGGCCAGATCAACCCGATCTACGCGAAATGGTTCCAGAAGCCGGTGCCGCCCAAGGGCGTCAACCTCAACCTGCCGATGAGCGCGCAGTTCAAGAAGGTGGTCGCCAACCCCACCGACTCGGGCGACCCGAAGGCCTACCAGTAGCGCGCCGGGCCGCCGCGGCGGCGTGAACTACAACTGGCACTGGAAGGTCCTGCTCGAAGCCGAGCCGGGCGGGACCGGCACCTACCTCCAGTACCTGCTCGTCGGCCTCGCCTGGACGCTCGCCACCGCGCTGGTGGCGTGGCTGCTCGCGCTCGCGCTCGGCGCGCTGGTGGGGACGCTGCGCACGACCTCGATGAAATGGGTGGTGCGCGCGGGCAATCTCTACGTCGAGATCTTCAGGAACGTGCCGCTCATCGTGCAGATGTTCCTGTGGTTCTTCGTCATGCCCGAGCTCGTGCCGCAGGCGCTGGGCGACTGGATCAAGCAGATGCCCCCGCCCTGGGGCTCGTACGTGCCGGCGGTGCTGTGCCTGGCGATCTTCACCTCGGTGCGCGTCGCCGAGCAGGTGCGCGCCGGCATCCAGTCGCTGCCGCGCGGCCAGAGGCTCGCCGGTACGGCGATGGGGCTGACCGAGGCGCAGACCTACCGCTTCGTCATCCTGCCGCAGGCCTTCCGCATCGTGCTGCCGCCGCTCACCTCCGAGTCGATGAACATCATCAAGAACTCGTCGGTGGCGCTCACCATCGGCCTCCTGGAGCTCACCGGGCGCGCGCGCGCCATGCAGGAATTCAGCTTCCGCGTCTTCGAGGCGTTCAGCGCCGCGACCGTGCTCTACCTGCTCACCAACCTGGTGGTGGTGCTGGCGATGCGCGCCCTCGAGAAGAAAGTGCGCGTTCCCGGGCTGATCGCCGCGGGCGCGGCGCAGCAGGCGGGGCACTAGGGCCGTGGGCGGCTTCGACTTCGACGTCATCCAGCGCTCGCTGCGCTACCTGTTCGTCGACGGCATGACCTTCACGCTGACGCTGACGCTGCTCGCGATGGCCGGCGGCATCGTCTTCGGCACCCTGCTCGCCATGATGCGGCTGTCGTCCTTCGCGCCGCTCGCAGCGCTCGCCGGCGGCTACGTCAACCTGATGCGCTCGCTGCCCCTGGTGCTCGTCATCTTCTGGTTCTTCTTCCTCGTGCCCTACATCGGCGCCTGGCTGATCGGCGCCTCCGAGCCGGTCAAGGTCGGCGCCTGGATGAGCTCGGTGATCACCTTCACCATGTTCGAGGCCGCCTACTACTGCGAGATCATGCGCGCCGGCATCCAGTCGATCCCGCGCGGCCAGGTCTGGGCCGGGTACGCGCTCGGCCTCGGCTACTGGCAGACCATGGGCCGCATCGTGCTGCCGCAGGCGTTCCGCAACATGATCCCGGTGCTGCTCACGCAGACCATCATCCTGTTCCAGGACACCTCGCTCGTGTACGTCATCTCGGCCACCGATTTCCTCGGCGCCGCCGCCAAGGTCGCGAACCGCGACTACCGGCTGGTCGAGATGTATACCTTCGTAGCGGTGGTCTACTTCATCATCTCCTTCGGCCTGTCGGCGATGGTCAAGCGCCTGCAGGACCGCATCGCCGTCATCCGCTAGGATCCGCCATGGCCATGATCTCGATCAAGAACCTGAGCAAGTGGTACGGCAGCTTCCAGGTGCTCGCCGACTGCTCCACCGAGGTGGCCAAGGGCGAGGTGGTGGTGGTCTGCGGCCCTTCGGGCAGCGGCAAGTCCACCCTCATCAAGTGCGTGAACGCGCTCGAGCCTTTCCAGCAGGGCACGGTGCTGGTCGACGGCGTCTCGGTGGGCGATCCGAAGACGGATCTGCCGAAGCTGCGATCGCGCGTGGGGATGGTGTTCCAGCATTTCGAGCTCTTCCCGCACCTCTCGGTCACCGAGAACCTGACGCTCGCCCAGGTGAAGGTGCTCAACCGCACGCCCGGGGCGGCGCTGGAAAAGGGCCTGAAGCTCCTCGACCGCGTCGGGCTGCTCGCGCACAAGGACAAGTTCCCGGGGCAGCTCTCCGGCGGCCAGCAGCAGCGCGTCGCGATCGCGCGCGCGCTCTCCATGGACCCGATCGCGATGCTGTTCGACGAGCCCACCTCCGCGCTCGACCCGGAGATGATCAACGAGGTGCTGGATGTCATGCAGCAGCTCGCGCAGGAGGGCATGACCATGATGGTGGTGACGCACGAGATGGGCTTCGCCAAGCGCGTCGCGCACCGCGTCGTCTTCATGGACGCGGGCAAGATCATCGAGGACTGCACCAAGGACGAGTTCTTCAACACCCAGCGCTCCGAGCGGGCGCAGCTCTTCCTCTCCAAGATCCTTCATCACTGAAAAAAATCGGAGTCAGAGCCCGATTTCCTCGGGAGACTTATGTCGACGATTGCTTTTGTTGGGCTGGGCGCGATGGGCTCGCGCATGGCGATGAATTTGCATGCAGCGGGTCACCAGTTGAAAGTCTTTAATAGAAGTGAAGAGAAAACAAAGCCTTTCGCCGACCGGGGCATCGAGGTGTGCGACTCGCCCGCGGCGGCGGCGAAGGGGGCGGAGTTCGTGTGCTCGATCGTCTCGGACGACGCAGCGACGCGCGAGGTGATGCTGGGGCCGAACGGCATCGTCGGCGCGGCGGCAAAGGGCACGATCATCCTGGATTCCTCGACCAACACGCCCGCGATGGCGCGCGAGGTGGCGAAGGCGGCCGCGGCGAGAGGCGTCGCCTATCTCGACTGCCCGGTGTCGGGCTCGCTCGCGCAGGCGCAGGCGAAGGAGCTCGTCATCCTGGTCGGCGGTGACAGGGCGGCGTTCGACAAGGCGCTGCCGGTGCTGCAGGCGATGGGGCGACTCGTGCGCCGCATCGGCGACTCGGGCGCGGGCGCGACCTTGAAGCTCATCAACAACATGCTCGGCGCCACGCTCACGGCAGCGATCGCGGAAGCGGCGCAGGCGGCCGAAGCGGCGAACCTGGACCGCGAGGCCGCGCTCGAGATCCTCGCCGAGGGCGCGGCGGGCTCGCGCCTCATGAAGACGAAGCTCCCCAAGATCTTCAAGCGCGACTTCGCGCCGCAGTTCCAGCTCGAGCTGATGGAAAAGGACCTGCGCTACTTCCTCGCGCTCGCGCAGGAGCTGGATCGCCCGGCGCCGATCGCCTCGCTGGTGAGGAGCCAGTACCAGGCCGCGCGCCGCGCGAGCCTCGGCAAGCTCGATTCCTGCGCCGTGTTCCTGCTGGCCTCCGGGGAAAAACCGAAGGCTTAGCGGCGCTCCACCTTCTCGAGCATCGCCTCGGGAATCTTGTAATCCGGGTAGCGCTTCCTGAACTCGGCGAGCGCCTTGTCGGCCTCGTCGTGCTTGCCGGCCTTGCGCAGCCCGGCGATGCGCTCCAGTTCCTTCTCGGGCGTGGGCGCCGCCTCCTCCATCTGCTTCGCGCCCATCACGCCGGCGGTGCTCGCGGCGCGATCGCGCACGGCCTCGCCCCCCCGCAGCATCGGCGCGGGCTTCATCGCCGGGGCCGGCGCGCGCATCGCTGCCGCGGGCGGCGGGGCTGCCGCGGGCGGCGGGGCTGCCGCGGGCGGCGCAGCTGCCGCGGGCGCGCGCTCGAGGGCGAACGGCTTCGGCAGGTCCTCGGGCGCGGCTTCCTTCGCGGGCTTCGCCTGCTCCGTGCGCGCGGGAGGTGCAGCGGCGCGTCGCGATTCGAGACTCTTTTCTTCTTTCTTCGTATCCGGCTTCGCGGCTTGCGATGCGGGAGCGGGCGCCGGCGCGCGCAGCTCGGCGGTCTCGAGGTCGGGCTGCTCGAGCTGGATGCGCAGCGTCACCGCGACCGCGAGCACGATCACCGCGGCGGCCGCGACCGGCACGTACCAGCGCCGGCGGCCCGTGGGTGCGACGAGCGGCGCGGGTCGTGCGCGCACCTCGCGGCGCGCCGCGGCGAGGATCGCCTCGTCGAGCGCGCGCGGCGGCTCCTCGGGCGGCAGCTCGCGGTAGCGCTGCGAGACTTTCTCGAGGTCGCGGTCAGTCATCGCCCATCGCCTCTTTCAGCTTTGACAGCGCGTAGCGCAACCGGCTCTTGGCCGCCTCCTCGTTCGCGCCGGTGGCGCGCGCGATCTCGGGCACGCTCATGCCCGCCTCCTGGTGCAGCAGGAACGCCTCGCGCTGCGCGAGCGGAAGCGCCTCGAGCGCGCGCACGAAACGGGCAAGGCTTTGCTTTCCTTCCAGGATCTTCTCCGGCTGCACGGAGGGAGCGGCCGGCGGGTCCATCGGATCTTCCTGATCCAGGGAAGCGAGCTGAAGCCCCTTCTTCCTCCAGTGATCCACCAGCCGGTTGTGCGCGATGGTGTAGAGCCAGGTGGTGAACTTCGCCTGCGCCTCGTACCGCTCGCGCGCCTCGATCACGCGCATCCAGATCTCCTGGAAGAGCTCCTCCGCCAGCGCGCGCTCGCGCACGCTGCGCAGCACGAACCGGAAGAGCGGGCCCCTGTGGCGCCGGTAGAGCGCCTCGAAGGCGGCGGCGTCGCCCTCCCGGTACGCGAGCATGCGCTGTTCGTCGCCGTCCCCCATGCCCTCCTAGTTTACGCGGGCGGGTCGGGCACGAAGCCCGGGAACGGCCGCGGCTGCGGGCGGGGGTAGACCGGCGGCACGGGCTCGCGGATCACGCCGCGCGCGACGAGGTTGCGGTAGCTGTCGTAGTAGATGGCGATCGTCTCCTGCGGGTAGGGGGTGGCGCGCTCGAAGCCCACGGTGCGCGCGTGCGATGCCTCGATGCGGCCGTGCCCCGTGCCGAGACGGTCTTCCGCATAGGCGCGCGCGGGCGCCTCGGCGCGCGCGCTCTCGCGCGCCATGCTCCCCGCGCCGGCGGCCGGCGCCTGGCGCGAGAGCGGCGCGATGTCCGCGGGCGGCGGCTCGATGCGCTTCCTCTTGAAGAGCGCCACGCCGATCACCCCCACGTTGTCCGGGCGGCCGGTGCGCGCGGCGTACGAGTCGGGCAGCGCCGTGAAGTAGAACGCCGCGGTCGAGGCGAGGTTCTTGCGCCAGCCGCTCACCTCCACCAGGTGCCAGGGCGAGATCACGTAGCCGCTCTGCTGCGGCGTCGCGGTCTCCCCGGTGACGACGTTGACGCCGTCCACCGAGACCACGCCCAGCACGTCCTCGCCCTGCCGGTTGCGGATGCGCACCGAGTATTCATTGCCGGGCTTGCCCACCACCCAGGCGCGGCCCTCGTGCCAGTGGACCGGCAGCTGCCGGCCCTCGGTGCGGTCGAACACGGTGACATCGGCAATTCCGCCGTGCGCGCAGGCCTGGGCCGAGAAGGCGAGGCACAGCGTCGCGAGCAAGCTCCTGGTTCGTTTCATGGCGACCTCCTGCGGGTTGAACTGCAGGATGAAACGCGGGCCGCCCGCGAACGGGTTAAGTCGGCTTCTTCGCCTTTTCCCGGATCGCCGAAAGCGTCGTCGCAGGCGTGATCGCCTCCGGGTCGATGCGCAGCTCGATCACCGCCGCCTTGCCCGAGGCGCGCGCGCGCCCGAAGGCGGGCGCGAAGTCGGCGGTGCGCTCCACGATCTCGCCGTGGCCGCCGAAGGCGCGCGCGAAGGCGGCGAAATCCGGGTTCCGCAGCTCGGTGCCCGACACACGCGCGGGGAACTCGCGCTCCTGGTGCATGCGGATCGTGCCGTACATGCCGTTGTTGACCACCACGATCACCGGCGCCGCGCCGTACTGCGCGGCGGTCGCGAGCTCCTGCCCGGTCATCAGGAAGTCGCCGTCGCCGGTCCAGCCGAGCACCGTGCGCCGCGGCGCGGCGATCGCCGCGGCGACCGCGGCCGGAACGCCGTAGCCCATCGAGCCGCTGGTCGGCGCGAGCTGCGTGGCGTGCGCCTTGAAGCGGAAGTGCCGGTGCAGCCACACCGCGAAGTTGCCCGCGCCGTTGGCGACGACCGCGTCCTCGGGCAGGTTCTCCGAGAGCCAGTGCACGATCTCGCCCAGCTGTACCGCGCCGGGCATCGGCCGCGGCTTGCTCCATTCGAGGTAGTCGGCGTGAGCAGACTCGGTCAGGGTTTTCCAGGAAGGATTTCTTATTCTGATGGAACCTAATGCCAAAACAAATTCCTCATAGCCTGAATTGATCGGCAGCGCCGCATGATAGACCCGACCCAGCTCCTCCGGTCCCGGATGCACGTGCACGAGCTTCTGGCGCGGCGCGGGCACCTCGAGCAGCGTGTAGCCGGAGGTCGTCACCTCGCCCAGCCGCGCGCCGACGACGAGCAGCAGGTCGGCGTCCTTGACGCGCTGCGCGAGCTTCGGGTCGATGCCGATGCCGACCTCGCCCGCGTAGCACGGGCTGCGGTTGTCGAAATGGTCCTGGCGGCGGAACGAGCACGCCACCGGCAGGCCGCAGCCCTCCGCCCAGGCGCGCAAGGCGTCGCGCGCTTTCGGCGACCAGCCGCCGCCGCCCGCGATGAGAAGCGGCCGCGCGGCCGCGGCGAGCAGCCGCTCGAGCTCGGCCATGTCGGCGCTCGAGGGCGCGGCGCGCGGCGTGCGGTAGCGCGGCGCGTCGGCGACCGCGGCCTGCGCGTAGAGCATGTCCTCGGGCAGCGCGAGCAGCACCGGCCCGGGGCGCCCCGAGGTCGCGGCGTGAAACGCGTGGCTCACGTACTCGGGGATGCGCTCCACGCGGTCGATCTGCCCTGCCCACTTCGTGAGCGGCGCGTACATGCGCCGGTAGTCGATCTCCTGCAGCGCCTCGCGCTCGAGCATCTCGGTGCCGACCTGGCCCACGAAGACGAGCATCGGCGTGGAGCCCTGCATCGCGGTGTGCACGCCGACCGACCCGTTGGTCGCGCCCGGGCCGCGCGTCACGAACAGCACGCCCGGCTCGCCGGTGAGCTTCGCCCAGGCATCGGCCATGTAGGAGGCGCCGCCCTCCTGCCGGCAGATCACGAACCGCAGCCGCTCGCGCAGATCGTGCAGGCCGTCGAGCACCGGCAGGAAGCTCTCGCCCGGGACGCCGAACGCGGCGCGCACGCCGTGGCCGGCGAGCGCGTCGGCGAGGATCTGCCCGCCGTGCCTCGTCTTGAGGTCCGGCTTCACGCCGCCACGCGCTCGAATGCGCCGCGCAGGGCGCGCGCGCAGTCGGCGAGCGCCGCGCTCGCCGTGTCGAGCACGCGCCCCATGGTGATGAAGCCGTGCACCATGTCGGCATACTCGCGGTACTCGGCGGTGACGCCTTCCTTCGCGAGGCGCTCGGCATAGGCGCGCCCCTCGTCGAGGAG
>JBFLYF010000349.1:0-3179 GCA_040756795.1 Pseudomonadota bacterium | reverse complement strand
GCGGCGTGCTGCCGCCGGGCTGCCGCTGCATCTACATCCGGCAGGCCGAGCCGCTCGGCCTCGGCCACGCGGTGCTGTGCGCGCAGCCGGTCGTGAACGGCGAGCCCTTCGCGGTGCTGCTCGCCGACGACCTGATCGACGCGCAGCCCCCGGCCCTGGCGCGCATGACGGCGCGCTTCGCCGCCGAGGGCTGCTCGCTGCTCGGAGTCGAGGACGTGCCGCGCGAGCACACCGGCAGCTACGGCATCGTCAGCCCGGCCGACGCCGGGGCCGAGGTCACGGAGGTGAAGGCGATCGTCGAGAAGCCGGCGCCGGACAAGGCGCCCTCGACGCTCGGTGTCGTCGGACGCTACGTGCTGACGCCCGCGATCTTCGAGCTGCTCGCGGCCGCATCGCCCGGCAGCGGCGGCGAGATCCAGCTCACCGACGCGATCGCGGCGCTGCTCGCGCGCGAGCGGGTGCTCGCCATGCGCATCGGCGGCAAGCGCTACGATTGCGGCAGCAAGCTCGGCTACCTGAAGGCGACGGTCGAGCTCGGCCGGCGCCACCCCGAGGTCGGGCAGGCGTTCTCCGAGTTCCTCGCGCGGCGGGAGCGCTGACGTGCCGGACCGCAAGGCCGCCTGGGACTTCCTCGCCAACTCCGACCTGGTGTCGAGCGCCTCGGAGGTGGAAGCGGCGCTCGCGCGCGTCGCCGCCCAGATCCAGGCGAGGTTCGAGAACGAATATCCGCTCGTGCTCGTCGTCATGGGCGGCGCGGTGGTGTTCGCCGGTCAGCTGCTGCCGCGGCTGCGCATGCCGCTCGACCTCGACTACATCCACGTCTCGCGCTACGGCGACGCGACGAGCGGCGGCGAGATCCGCTGGCGCGTCGAGCCGCCGGACGGCGTGCGCGGCCGCGCGATCCTGGTGCTTGACGACATCCTGGACGGCGGCCACACGATGGCGGCGATCCGCGATCGGCTGCTTGCGCTCGGCGCCGGGAGCGTGGCGTGCGCGGTTCTCGTCGAGAAGGACCTCAAGAAGGAAAAGCCGATCAAGCCCGACTTCGTCGGTCTGACCATTCCCGACCGGTTCGTGTTCGGCTGCGGCATGGACGCCAGGGGCTTCTGGCGCAACCTGCCCGAGATTCGGGCGATGCGGGGAGGCTGATGCTGGCGATCATCGGCGGCAGCGGCCTTGCGCAGTTCGAGGGGCTGGCGCATGTGCGCCAGAAGACCGTGCATACGCGCTACGGCGACACCTCTGCGGCGCTCAGGTTCGGGCGCATCGGCAGCGCAGAGGTCGTGTTCCTCGCGCGCCACGGCGAAGGCCACACCATCGCGCCGCACCAGGTCAACTATCGCGCCAACATCTGGGCCCTGAAGGAGCAGGGCGTGCGCGAGATCGTCGCGGTCGCCACCGTCGGCGGCATCCGCAAGGAATTCGGCCCGGGGGCGCTCGTGGTTCCCGACCAGATCATCGACTACACCTGGGGACGGCCTTCGACTTTCTTCGAGGGCGCCGGCGCGAAGGTGACGCACATCGACTTCACTCAGCCGTATTCCACCCCGCTGCGCGCGCGCATTCTTGACGCCGCTCGCGCCTGCGGCGAGGCGATCGCGCCGCGCGGCGTCTACGCCGCGACGCAGGGGCCGCGCCTGGAGAGCGCGGCCGAGATCGACCGCCTCGAGCGCGACGGCGCCGACCTGGTCGGCATGACCGGCATGCCGGAGACGGCGCTCGCGCGCGAGGCCGGCCTCGAATACGCGGCCATCGCGGTGGTCGTCAACCACGCCGCCGGGCGCGGCGAGAGCGCGCGCGGCATCTCGCTGGAGCGCCTGGAAGCGGTGCTCGCGCAGGCCATGACGCGCGTGCGGCGCATCCTGGTGCAGCTCTGCCAATGATCCGCGAGGTGCTGCGCATGGGCGATCCGCGGCTGCTGGCCGTGGCCTCCGAGGTCCGGGATTTTCATTCGCAGGAGCTGAAGGCCTTGCTCGCGGACATGCGCGACACGATGGCCCACCTGAACGGCGCCGGGCTCGCCGCGCCGCAGATCGGCGTAGGGCTGCGCGTGGTGATCTTCGGCGTCAAGTCCAACCCGCGCTACCCGGACGTGGAGGAGGTGCCCGACACGGTGCTCATCAACCCGAAGATCACGCCGCTCTCGGAGGAGATCGAGGAGGGCTGGGAGGGCTGCCTCTCGGTGCCCGGCCTGCGCGGCTGGGTGCCGCGCTGGAAGCGCCTGCGCTACAGCGGCAAGGACGAGGCCGGCAAGCGCTTCGTGCGCGAAGTCTCGGGCTTCCACGCGCGCGTGGTGCAGCACGAGGTGGATCACCTCGACGGCATCCTCTACCCGATGCGCATCAAGGATTTCACGAAGTTCGGCTTCAACGAGGCGCTGTTCCCCGGTCAGGAGCTGCCGCCCGAAGATTAGCGGGTAGCCGCCCCCGGCGGCGGCGCGCTACACTCGCCCGCTCGGAATCCTCGCCTAAGGACGCTTGGCCATGCGCACGCTCGCGGCAGCTGCAGTGATCCTCGGCGCAACGGCGATGCTGGTCGGTTGCGCCGCCAATCCGCTGGGGATGACCCGGCTGCCGCCCCCGTTCGACGAGAAAGGGGTGCACGTCGTGCTGGAGGAGGTCTTTTACGAGGGGTCCGGCGTGCGCGGCGTTTCCGGCGTCGCGAGGAACACGACCGCCCGGGAGATGGGGACCGTGGTTCTCTCTCTGGACGCGGTGGACGCCGAAGGGAGCAAGATCGCCGAGGCTGTTGCTTCGAAACACGGCCTATCGCCCGGAGAGCCCTGGAGGTTCACGGCCGACTTCGTCCGTCCGATCGCCGCCCGGCCCATGTCCGTGAGGCTGAGGAGCCTGCGCGTCTACTTCTAGCGCCGGAGGCGCGGGAAACCGCTAGATCTGCAGCTCGGCGTAGAGCTCCTGCTCGAGCCTGAGCACGGTTTTCTCGTCCGAAAGCGCCGCGCCCGAGATCAGGAACACGTCCTCGGCGCGGTCGCCGAGGGTGTTGATCTTCGCGGAGTGCAGGTTGATCCGGTAGCCGGTCAGGAGCCGCGCGACGCGGTAGAGCAGGCCCGGGCGGTCGCTGGCGACGATCGTGAGCGCGTGGTAGGCGCCGCGCTCGTCGGGGCGGATGTCGACCTCCGGCGCGATCGGGAAGTGGCGCACGCGGCGCGAGAGGCGGCC
>JBFLYF010000348.1:0-3194 GCA_040756795.1 Pseudomonadota bacterium | reverse complement strand
CCCGTCGCGGCCGGCGCTGCGCGCGAGCCGTCCGGCGTAATACAGGCAATGCCAGTGCGCGATCGCCTCGCCCCATGCGAAGAAGACCTGGTCGCCGTCGAGCCTGCGGCGGAAGAGCACCTCGAGCACCTCGGCCGCGCTGCGCGGCGCCGTGGCGCACGCCGCGGCGAGGGCCTCGAGCCGCTCCCCGTGGTGCGCTTCGAGCTGCGCGATGCGCGCGTGCGCACCGTGGAACGGCAAGCCGTGCGAAGGCAGCACCAGCACCTCGGGTGAGAGCTCGCGGTAGCGCGCGATCGAGTCCAGAAACATCTTCAGCGGGTTGGAAAGCGGATCCACCGGCCGCACCGCGACGTTGGTCGAGATGCGCGGCAGCAGCATGTCGCCCGCGATCAGCACCTTCGAGGCCTCGCAATAGAGCGAAGCATGCTCCGGGGCATGGCCGTGGCCGATCATGACGCGCCATTGCCCGCCGCCGATCGCGACGCTGTCGCCCTCGAGCAGCCGCCGGTGCGAGAGCGGAAAGTCGGGCACGAGCTTGCGGTACAGGCCGCCGCGCGCGAGCAGCGCCGCGCAGCGCGCCTCATCGAGGCCGTTGGCGCGGAACAGCGCGATCTGCGCCTCGGTCGAGTAGCCGGCCGCGCCGTTGCGCGCCGCGTGCACGGTGAGGAACTCGCCGCGCGTCATCCAGAGCTCGGTGCCGAATCGCCCGCAGAGCCACGCAGCGTTGCCCGCGTGATCGGGATGGTAATGCGTGACGATCACGCGACGAATCGGCTTCTTGATCGAGCCAAAAGCAGCCTCCCAGACCGCGCGCGTGGCCTCGTTGCCCAGGCCGGTATCGACGAGCGTCCAGGCCTCGCCGTCCTCGAGCAGCCACAGGTTGATGTGGTCGAGCTCGAAGGGCAGCGCCATGCGCAGCCAGCGCACGCCGGGCGCGACTTCGAGCGTCGCGCCGGGCGCGGGCGGATTCGGGAATGGGTGGGCGATGGGGGTGTGTTCGAGCACGGGCAAGAAGCTACAATTGCCTCTCCGGCCGCGATTATCGCCGCAGCGCAGCATCGGGGGCAACCCGGCGCATGAGCGAAGAACTCTCCACGGAACGAAGCGAATACTCGATCGGCGACCTGGCGCGGGAGTTCGACGTCACGCCGCGCGCGATCCGCTTCTACGAGGACCACGGCCTGCTCGCGCCGCGGCGCGCCGGGCAGCGGCGCATCTACTCGCCGCGCGACAGGACGCGCCTGAAGCTGACGCTGCGCGGCAAGCGGCTCGGGCTGACGCTTTCGGAGATCCGCGAGCTGATCGACATGTACGAGCCGGGCCGCGACGAGCGGCCGCAGCTCGAGCGCTTCCTCGCCGTGCTGGAGTCGCACAAGGCGGGCCTGCTGCAGCAGCGCGCCGACCTCGAGGCGCAGCTTTCCGAGCTGCAAGTGTTTGAAAAAAGGATCAAAAAGCAGCTCCGCGGGAATTGACGTTTACGTTAACGTAAAGTAGCCTGACGTCATGGAACTGCCTTTCCTGCGCTTCGAGCACGGCGAGACGATCGCGATGCTGCGCGAGACCGTGCGCGACTTCGCGCTGCGGGAGATCGCGCCGCGCGCCGCCGAGATCGACCGCGCGAACGAGTTTCCCGCCGACCTGTGGCGCAAGCTCGGGGCGCTGGGGCTGCTCGGCATCACGGTGGAGGAGGAGTACGGCGGCACCCGTATGGGCTACCTCGCGCACATCATCGCGGTGGAAGAAATCTCGCGCGCCTCCGGCTCGGTCGGGCTTTCCTACGGCGCGCACTCGAACCTGTGCGTCAACCAGATCCGGCGCAACGGCTCGGCCGCGCAGAAGAGGAAATACCTGCCGCAGCTGATTACGGGGGAGCACGTGGGCGCGCTCGCGATGTCGGAGCCCGGCGCCGGGTCGGACGTCGTAGGGATGAGGCTGAGGGCGGAGCGGCGCGGCGATCACTACCTCCTCAACGGCAACAAGATGTGGATCACCAATGGCCCGGATGCGGACGTGCTCGTGATCTACGGCAAGACGAGCGACCGGGGCATCACGGCTTTCCTCGTCGAGAGGGGCATGAGGGGCTTCTCGACGGCGCAGAAGCTCGACAAGCTCGGGATGCGCGGCTCCAACACCTGCGAGCTCGTGTTTCGCGACTGTGAAGTTCCGGCCGAGAATGTCCTCGGCAGCGAGGGCGAAGGCGTCAAGGTCCTCATGTCCGGCCTCGATTACGAGCGCGCGGTGCTCGCGGCGGGCCCGCTCGGCATCATGGCCGCGTGCCTCGATGTCGTCGTGCCCTACGTGCACGAGCGCAAGCAGTTCGGCCAGCCGATCGGCGAGTTCCAGCTGATGCAAGGCAAGCTCGCCGACATGTACACCACGTTCTCGGCCTGCCGCGCCTACGTCTACGCGGTGGGGCAGGCGCTCGACCGCAACGAAACCACGCGCAAGGACGCGGCGGGCGCGATCCTCTACGCCGCCGAGAAGGCCACCTGGATGGCGGGCGAGGCGATCCAGGCGATGGGCGGCATGGGCTACATCAACGAGACCCCGACCGGGCGCCTGTGGCGCGACGCGAAGCTCTACGAGATCGGCGCCGGCACATCGGAAATCCGCCGGTGGCTGATCGGCCGGGAATTGTTTCAGGAAACCTCCTGAGAAGAATGGAAAACCCGACCTCCATGTTCGAAACCTACCGCGGCGCGGTGTATCCCTGGCACTGCGACCACATGGGCCACATGAACGTCATGTGGTACGTGGGCAAGTTCGACGAGGCGACCTGGAACCTGTTCGCCGGCGTGGGCATCACGCCCGCGTTCCTGCGCGAGCGCAACCTCGCCATGGCGGCGGTGCAGCAGGACATCAGCTACCGGCGCGAGCTGCGCGCCGGAGACGTGATCGCGGTGCGCTCGGGCGTGCTGGAAGTGCGCGAGAAGGTGGTGAAGTTCGTGCACGAGATGCGCGACGCGCAGTCGGGCGAGATCGCCGCGGTCTGCGTCATTACCGGCGTGCACATGGACGGCGCGACGCGCAAGTCCAAACCCCTGCCCGCAGAGATCGTGCAAGGCTGCCGCGAGCGCCTCTGCAGCTACGAGATTGGCAGATGAAGCTCGCCACGCCCTTCTCCGAGAAGCTCGGCCTTGCAGTGCCGGTCATCCAGGCGCCGATGGCGGGAGGCCCGAGCAGCCAGGAGCTGG
>JBFLYF010000347.1:0-3200 GCA_040756795.1 Pseudomonadota bacterium | reverse complement strand
GAGCACCAGCCCCACCGCGTAGGCGAGGCCCATGTCGCGGAAGGTCTCGTAGGTGACCTGCCACTCGCCGTCCCACTTCACTGCGTACGAGCGGTAAGGATCCGACGGCTGGTGTACGAAGTATTCGTCGACATCTGAAATTCTCTTCCTCGCCGCGAACATCCCGTACAGGGGGCTGTCGACGCGCCCGGCCTGGTCGCCCACCACGTACACCACCGGCAGCAGGTCCTTGTGGTAGATCGGGCGGTCTCGCAGGTTCTCCACCGGCCTGACGAGCTCCGACAGGGGCACGAGCGCCCCCGAAGGCGCGCGCAGCGTGAGCTTCAGGAACTCGGCGAGCTCGCCCTGGCGCTCGGCGGGCAGCGCCAGGCGCACCGGCACCTCGTACTTCGAGACCCCGTCGTGCAGCGGCGTCGCGTCGGCGCCCGAGAGGCCGATGCGCATCGTCTCCACCACCTCGCGCCGCGCCACGCCCGCGAGCGCCGCCTTCGCCTGGTCCACGCGCAGCTGGATGCGCGGCGCGGGGTCCTCGACCGAGTCGTCGATGCCGACGACCTCGGGCGTGGCCTCGAGCGCGGCGCGCACCCGCTTCGCCACGCTCGCGCGCCCGGCCTCGTCCGGGCCGTAGACCTCGGCGACGATCGGCGAGAGCACCGGCGGCCCCGGCGGCACCTCGACCACCTTGACTTTCGCGCCCCAGCGCCGCGCGGTTTCCTCGAGCGCCGGCCGCGCGGCTTGCGCGATTTCGTGGCTCTTGCGGCTGCGCGCGTCCTTGGGCGCGAGGTTCACCTGCAGGTCGCCGAGCTCGGGCGCCTGGCGCAGGTAGTACTGGCGCACCAGGCCGTTGAAGTTGATCGGCGCGGCGGTGCCCGCGTAAGCCTGGTAGTCCGTCACCTCGGGCAGCGCGGCGAGCTGCGCGCCCATCTCGTGCAGCACCGCGGCGGTCATCTCGAGCGGCGTGCCGGCGGGCATGTCGACCACCACCTGGAACTCCGACTTGTTGTCGAAGGGCAGCATCTTCAGCACCACCAGCTTCACGCCCGCGAGCCCGAGCGAGGAAAGGATGAGCGCGAGGATGGCGTAGAGCAGCTTGCGGCGATTGCCCGCCGAATCGATGAAAGGTTCGAGAATCCTCTTGAAAAGACCTTCCATCCGGGAATCCGCCGCCCCGTGCTTCCCATGCCCCAGAAGCTTCAGCGCGAGCCACGGCGTCACGGTGAAGGCGACCGCGAGCGAGATCAGCATGCCCATGCTCGCGTTGATCGGGATCGGGCTCATGTAGGGGCCCATGAGGCCGCTGACGAAGGCCATCGGCAGCAGCGCCGCGATCACGGTGAGCGTGGCGAGGATGGTCGGCCCGCCCACCTCGTCCACCGCGAGCGGGATCACCTCGGCGAGCGGGCGGCGCTCGAGGACCCGGCGGCGGTGGATGTTCTCCACCACCACGATCGCGTCGTCCACCAGGATGCCGATCGAGAAGATGAGCGCGAAGAGCGACACGCGGTTCAGCGTGAACCCCCAGGCCCAGGAGGCGAACAGCGTCGCCGCGAGCGTGAGCAGCACCGCCACGCCCACGATCAGCGCCTCGCGCCGGCCGAGCGCGACGAGCACCAGCAGCACCACCGAGAGCGTGGCGAGCACGAGCTTGCGGATGAGCTGCATCGCCTTGTCGTTCGCGGTGGCGCCGTAGTCGCGCGCCACGCTGACGCGCACGTCGTGCGGGATCACCGTGCCGCGCAGCTCGGCCAAGCGCGCGCTCAATCGTCGCGTTATTTCTACCGCGTTCTCGCCCGGCTTCTTCGTCACCTGCAGCGTCACCGCGGGCTGCTCGCCTGCGGCGCTGCCGGTCCAGACATAGCGCGCGGGCTGCTCGGGGCCGTCGGTCACCTCGGCGACGTCGGAGACCTGCACCGGCCGGCCTTCGAAGGTGCCCACGACGAGGCTCTTCACGTCGGCCGCGGACTCGAGATAGTTCCCGGTCTCTACGACGATCTCCCTGTTCTCGCGCACCAGCTTTCCCGTGGGCAGCGCGACGTTGGCGAGCTGCAGCGCGCTTCTCACCTCGAGCGCCGAGACTCCGTGTGCCGCGAGCCGGTCGGGGTCGAGCAGCACGCGCACCGCGCGCCCCGGCCCGCCGATGGTCTGCACCTCGCGCGTGCCGGGGACGCGCTTCAACTCCGCCTCGAGCGCGTGCGCGACGCGCTCCAGCTCGTAGGCGCCGTGGCCCGGGTCGTCGCTCGAGAGCGTGAGCGCCGCCACCGGCACGTCGTCGATGCCCTTGGGCTTGATCACGGGCTCGAGCACGCCGAGCTCGGGGGCCACCCAGTCGCGGTTCGCGCTCATGGTGTCGTGCAGCCGCACCAGCGCGTCGATGCGCGGCACGCCGACCTTGAACTGCACGGTGAGCACCGCCATGCCGGGGCGCGACACCGAGAAGACGTGCTCTACGCCCGTCATTTGCGCGAGCACCTGCTCGGCAGGACCGGCGACCAGCGCCTCCACGTCGCGGCTCGAGGCGCCGGGGAACGGCACGAAGACGTTCGCCATCGTGACGTTGATCTGCGGCTCCTCCTCGCGCGGCGTGATCGCCACCGCGAAAAGGCCCATGAGGAACGCGACGAGCGCCGCGAGCGGCGTGAGCTGCGAGTCCTGGAAGAAGCGCGCGATGCGGCCCGAGACGCCCATCGCCTAGCCTCCGCCCGCGCGCATCCCCGCCTTGACCGGCTCGAGCGCGACGCGCTCGCCGGGCTTCAAGCCCGCGAGCACCTCGACCGAGCGCTCGTCGCCCGCGGTGCCGAGGCGGATCTGGCGCAGCTGCGCGGCGCCCTTCTCGCCGATCACGTACACGGCGGTCACTTCGCTGCGCTGGATCACCGCCTGGCGCGGCGCGAGCAGCCGCGGCGCGCGCCCGATCGCGAAGTGCGCGCGCGCGAACACGCCCGGGGTGACGCCGCGCACGTCCTCGCCGAGCTCCAGGCGCACGCGCGTGGTGTGGGTGCGCGGGTCGGCCGAGGGCACGACGGTGAGCCGGCGCACCTCGAGCCAGCGCCCGATCGAGGGGATCTCGACGCGCGCGCGGCCGGTCGCCTCGATCGCGGCGACCTGCGCCTGCGGCACGTTCGCGACCACGCGCAGGCTCGAGGGATCGAAGCCCGTCATGAGCGGCTTGCCCGGGACCGCCATCTCGCCGAGCTCCACGT
>JBFLYF010000346.1:0-3215 GCA_040756795.1 Pseudomonadota bacterium | reverse complement strand
AGACGATGCTCGCGACGCAGCTGGAGCCGGCGAGCGCGCGCCGTCTTTTCCCCGGCTGGGACGAGCCGGCGTTTCGAGCGACGTTCGAGCTGAACGTCGTTGTGGGGAGCGAGCAAACGGCGGTATCGAACATGCCTGTGGCATCCGAAATTCCCTCTGGCAAAGACAAGAAAGAAGTCGGGTTCCGGCGGTCCGTATCGATGCCGACCTACCTCGTTGCGCTGTTCGCGGGCGAGCTCGAGCGGCTCGAAGACCGATTCGAGGGCGTCGCGCTCGGCATCTACACCGTGAAGGGCAAGTCCGGGCGGGCGCGCTTCGCGATGCAGGCGACGCGTGAAGTATTGCGCTGGGTACACGAGTATTTCGGCATTCCCTACGCGCTGCCCAAGCTCGACCAGGTGGCGCTGCCGGGGGGCATCGGCGGCGCGATGGAGAACTGGGGCGCGATCGCGTACAACGAGGCGCGCCTGCTCGTCGATCCCCGGGGTGCGCCGCTGCGGCATCGGCAAGGCGTCTACGCCATCGTCGCGCACGAGATCGCGCACCAGTGGTTCGGCAACCTCGTCACCATGGCGTGGTGGGACGACCTGTGGCTGAACGAGGGCTTCGCGCAATGGCTGCAGACCAGGGTCGCGGAGCGCCTGCACCCGGAGTGGGGCATGCGGCTGCGCGAGCAGCACTGGCGCGAGACGGCGATGGGCGAGGACGCGCGGCGCACCGCGCACCCGATCCAGGCCAAGGTGGCGAGCGCCTCGCGCGCGATGGACGTGTTCGACGCGATCACCTACGCGAAAGGGGCGGCCTTCGTAGGCATGCTCGAAGCCTATCTCGGCGAGGAGCGCTTCCGGCAGGGCGTGCGGCGCTACCTCGAGGCGCACCGCTTCTCCAACGCCACCACCGCCGACCTCTGGCACCACCTCTCGCAGGCCTCGGGGCGCGACGTGGCGGCGTTCGCCGCGGCCTGGACCGGGCGGCCGGGCTTTCCCCTGGTGCGCGTGGCGCAGCGCTGCGAGGGCGGCCGCGCGGTCCTCACGCTGGCGCAGGAGCGCTTCGCGCTGAACGATCCGCTCGCGGCGCCGCTGTGGTGGAAGGTTCCCGTCACGTTCGCCGACGCGGCGGGCGCGCGGCGCACGGTGCTGCTCGAAGACGCGCCCCTCACCGTGCCGGCGGGGCGATGCGGGGCGATTCTCGTCAACGCGGGCGGCACGGGCTACTTCCGCGTGCAGTACGACGAGCGGACTTTCGCTCATCTCGCGCGCGGCCTTGGCGGGCTGCCGCCGCTGGAGCGCTTCCGTTTCCTCGCCGACGCTTTCGCCCTGGTGCAGGCCGGAAGGCTAGACGCCGCGCGCTATCTCGCGCTGCTCGAGGAGCTCGCGGGCGAGACCGACGCCACGGTCTGGGAACAGGTCATCGGCGCGTTGCGGTTCCTGCGCGATCTGCTCGAGGCGCCGCAAGCGCAAGCCGCCTTCGATCGCCGCGCGGCGCGGATCCTGCGGCCGGCGCTCGAGCGCATCGGCTGGGACGCAGCGCCCGGCGAGAGCGCCGAGGCGCCGCCGCTGTGGCGCGCGCTCATCGAGGCGCTCGGCCGCGCGGGCGACGCCGAGGTGGTGCGCGAGGCGCGCGCACGTTTCGCGGCGCGGGTCTCGCGGCCGCTCGACGGCGCGATCCGGCCGGCGATCCTCAACGTCGTGGGGCGCCATGCCGACGAGGCGACGTTCGCTTCGCTCGTCGAGGAGATGCGCGACGCTACCGATACCGAACTCAGGTACCAGTACACGAGCGCGCTGCGCCACGTCTCGGACCCGGCGCTCGCGCGGCGCTGGATGCAGCGCCTGCTCGCGGCGGACGAATTGCCGCCCGGCGAGGCGGCCTACAACCTGCAGCGCATCGGCGCCGACAGCGGCCTCGCCCGAGAAGCCTGGACGTTCGTCAAGGCGAACCTGCCCGCGATCCTCGCCAAGGCATCGCCGCGCGGGCGTGCGTTCCTGCTGCCGGAAGCCGCGGCGCCGTTCGCCGACGAGGCCGCGGCCGAGGAGCTGCTCGCGCTCGCGCGCGCGAAGCTCGACCCCGGCGCGCTCTACCAGGCGGAGAAGACCGCCGAATGGATCCGCCTGAAAGCGGCGGTCAGGGCGCGCGAGGCGGAGCACATCGCGCGCTGGGCGCAAGCCGGATCCGGCTAGTGCCGGATGCAGATCTTGCCGAAGTGCGCCCCGCTCTTCAGGTAGGCGAGCGCTTCCTTGAGCTGCTCGAACGCGAAGACTTTGTCGATCACCGGCGTGACGCGATGCCGCTCGATCGCGCGCAGCATGGCCTCGAAGCCGTTGCGGTGCCCTACGCCGATGCCCTGCATGCGCACCTGCTTGAGCACGATGCGCCCCAGTTGCGCGGTCATGGTGCCGCCCGAGAGCACGCCGATGATCGAGATCATGCCGCCGGTGCGCACGCACAGCAGCGACTCGGGCAGGGTCTTCTCGCCGCCGAGCTCCACGATGTGGTCGTAGCCGCGGTCGCCGGTGATCGCGCGCGTCGCCTTCGACCACTGCGGCGTCCTGGCGTAGTTGATCGCCGCGTCGGCGCCGAGGGCCCTGGCCTTTTCGATCTTCTCGTCCGAGGACGAGATCACGGTGACGTGGCAGCCGCGCAGCTTGGCGAACTGCAGCGCGAAGAGCGCCACGCCGCCGCTTCCCTGGACGAGCACGCGCGAGCCCGGTGCGAGGTTGTCGTAGGTGACGAGCGCGCTCCACGCGGTGAGCGCGGCGCAGGGCAGGGTGGCGGCCTGCTCGTCGCTGAGATGCGGGGGCACCTGGACCACGCCCTCGGCGGGCAGGCACATCAGCTCGGCCATGGTGCCGTCGATCGGTCCGCCGAGGTTCAGGTAGGCGGGATCGGGAGGCCCGTCGATCCAGCCTTGCCTGAAGCAGGGGCAGACGCGTTCGCCCGCGCGCACGCGCGTGACGCCGGCGCCGACCTCGATCACCTCGCCGACGCCGTCGGAAACGGGGATGAGGGGCAACTCGCCCGTGTGCGCCCCGTAGCCGCGGAACGGCACCAGCAGGTCGCGGTAGTTGAGCGAGGCGGCCTTCATGCGCAGCAGCACCTCGCCGGGGCCCGGCTTCGGATCGGGACGCGTGGCGAGCCGGAGATGCTCCATGTCCCACTGCCCCTCGATCTGGAAGACTTTCATGCGGCCGCAGAATCCTAGCCGCGCCGGCGCC
>JBFLYF010000345.1:0-3231 GCA_040756795.1 Pseudomonadota bacterium | reverse complement strand
GGCCGGCTGCGCGCCGCGGGCGTCTCGGCCGCCATGCTCGAGACGCTGGCGGCGCGCGCGCGTCGCGCTCGGCGACCGGGCGGATGCGCTCGCGCTCCTCAAGGGCGCGCTCGCGCGCTACCCGCACAGCAGGCCGGTGCTGTACGCCGCGCTCGGCCTGCTGCAGGACATGGGCCGCAACGACGAGGCGCTGGCGATGCTCACCGAGCCGCTGCGGCTCTACCCGAGGGACGCGCGGCTGCACGCAGCGCGCGCCAGGGCCTACGCGGGGCTCGGCAAGCGGCTGCTGCAGCACCAGGCGCAGGCCGAGGTCTACGTGCTGCAGGGGAGCCTGCCCGCGGCGATCGAGCAGCTGCAGCTGGCGCAGGGCGCGGGCGACGGCAACTTCTACGAGCTCTCGGCGGTCGAGGCGCGCCTGAAGGAGCTGCGCAACGAGCACGCGCGCGAGGTGCAAGAGGCGAAAAAGCGCTGAACGGCAAAGCGCCTACTTCTTCGGCGGCTCGAAGTAGGCCTCGTAGAGCAGGTCGAAGGTCTTCTCGGCCTCGCCGAGCAGCTCCTGGTCGCTCGCGGAGCGCCGCGCCGCGCCCTGCAGCAGCGTCTGCACGCCCGCGGCCTCGGGCACGGGGGTGTCGCGCACCTCGAGGAAGTGGACGATGCTGCCGATCTTGGCGAGCGCCGCGTTGTCGGCGAGGCCGAACTGCTGCAGCATCTCCTCGAAGGTGACGCGCGAGGCGCTGTTGCCGAAGCGCGCGCCCTCGAAAGCGAAGCCGAGCGCCTCCGGCGGGCAGGGCTGCGCCTTGTCGAGCCAGGCGACGCTGCCCTCGGGATCGACGAAGCGGCGGATCAGCCAGGCGCAGGCGAGGCGGTCCGCCCAGGCCGGGCGCCGCGTCGCCCAGGTCCGGCGATGCAGCGGCTCGCCGGCTTTCGCGCCGCCGCGGGTGCGGGCGGGAAAGATCAGCCTGTGCACCGCGGACTCCGCCTCCGCGAGCGCGCCGCGCGCGCGCTCGCGCACCTCGGTGGGGAAGAAATCGAGCGCGTCGATCGCCTCGAACTCGCGCCGCTGCTTGTGCAGCACGCGCGAGATCGCGCTCGGGTCGGCGATGCCGTAGCCGACCTTGAGGCTCTCGACCACCTTGATCAGCTCGGCGTAGCGCGCCGAGCGGTCGAACAGGGCGCGGAACGCCGAGCGCTGCGGGTCGCTCAGCGGCGCAACCTGCAGCACCTGCGCGCTGCCCGCGCCCCTGGCGATGTACTCGGCGAGGCGCTCGAGTCCCTGGCGGCAGGCCGGCGTGTCGGGCAGCAGGTAGGCGCCTTCGCGCATCACCGCGGCGCCGAGCGACTCGAGCGTGCGCAGCATGCGCATGCGCGCCGCCGGATCGTCGGTCGGCAGGCTCGCGATCAGCGCGAGCCAGCGGTCGCTTTCGGCGGGCTGCGGCTTGGCCATTGCGCCGATGATAGCCCAAGCCCGGAGCGTGCTAGATTGGCGGCGGCTTGATCCAGATCAGACCCGGCTGCAATCTGCTGCGGGAGCATCCAAGAGCATGTTCGAGTCCGCCAACCTGAAGCACCGCGTCGACAAGGCGGTGTACAAGCGCGAGCAGGCCAAGCTGCGCCAGGACCTGCTCAACGCGCAGTACGACCTGATGCAGAACGGCCGCTTCCCGGTCCTGATCCTGATCGCGGGTGTCGAGGGCGCCGGCAAGAGCGAGACGGTCAACCTGCTCAACGAGTGGATGGACCCGCGCCACATCATCACCAGCGGCTTCTTCGAGCCCTCCGACGAGGAGCGCGAGCGGCCGGCGCAGTGGCGCTTCTGGCGGGCGCTGCCGCCCAAGGGAAGGATCGGCATCTTCTTCGGCGCCTGGCACACCATGCCGATCATCCAGCGCGTCATGGGAGAGATCAACGAGGGCGAGTTCGCGCGCGAGATCGCCGAGATCCAGCGCCTGGAGAAGATGCTGTGCGACGAGGGCGTGCTGCTGCTCAAGTACTGGTTCCACCTCTCCAGGGGCCAGCAGCGCAAGCGCCTGAAGCAGCTGGCGGGCGACCCGAAGACGCGCTGGCGCGTCACCGAGCGCGACTGGGAGTACTTCAAGCTCTACAAGAAGTTCGTCAAGGTCTGCGACCCGTTCCTGCGCAAGACCACCACGGCGGAGGCGCCCTGGATCGTGGTGCCGGGCGCGAACGCCCGCTACCGCGCGCTCACCGTGGGGCGGCACCTGCTCGCGGCGATGCGCGAGCGGCTCGGCCAGAAGCCGGTCAAGCACCTGCCCGACCGGACGCCGCCGCTCGTCGCTCCGGCGGACCGCCTCAACGTGCTGCGCGCGCTCGAGCTCGACCAGCCGATGAGCAAGGCGCAATACGCGCGCGAGCTGGAGAAGTGGCAGGGGCGGTTGAACGTCGCCTCGCGCGACCCGCGCTTCCGGCAGATGTCCGTGGTCGCGGTGTTCGAAGGCAACGACGCCGCCGGCAAGGGCGGCGCGCTGCGCCGCGTGACCGGCGCGCTCGACTCGCGCAGCTATCGCAACGTCTCGATCGCGGCGCCCACCGAGGAGGAGCGGGCGCAGCCCTATCTCTGGCGCTTCTGGCGGCACCTGCCGCGGCACGGCAAGTTCACGTTCTTCGATCGCTCGTGGTACGGGCGCGTGCTGGTCGAGCGCGTCGAGCGCTTCTGCTCCGAGGCCGACTGGATGCGCGCCTACACCGAGATCAACGATTTCGAGGGCGCGATGCTGCGCCACGGCGTGGTGGTGGTCAAGTTCTGGCTCACCATCAGCAGGGAGGAGCAGTTCCGGCGCTTCAAGCAGCGCGAGAAGATCGCCTTCAAGCGCTTCAAGATCACCGAGGAGGACTGGCGCAACCGCAAGAAGTGGGATGACTACGAGATCGCGGTGTGCGACATGGTGGACCGCACCTCGACCGCGCTCGCGCCGTGGACCCTGGTCGAGGCGAACAACAAGTACCACGCGCGCATCAAGGTGCTCAGGACGCTCACCCGCGCCCTCGAGAATGCGCTCGAGCGCGCGGGCAAGGCGAGGAAGAAAAAGAAGAAGTAGGCGGGGCGCGGCGCGGCCGCGCTTCTGCTAGGCTTGCGCCATGGCGATCGCGGCGCGCTGGATCCGTCTGCATCCGTCCGGCTTGGCGGCGCTGCACGCCGCCTGCGAGGGCTTCGCGCGCGCGCAGTCGGCGCAGTCGGCGCCGGCCGCGCTTTGGGCGCGCTGCGCCGACGAC
>JBFLYF010000344.1:0-3239 GCA_040756795.1 Pseudomonadota bacterium | reverse complement strand
TCGCCGCGCGCTCCGCGCAGCTGCTGCTGTGCGAGGGGCGGGGGGAGGGCACGCAGCCCTGCGAAAAATGCGACGCCTGCCGCTGGTTCGCGGCCGGCAACCATCCCGACGTGCGCTTCGTGGAGCCCGAAGCCCTCTCGCGCCACGCGGCGGAGAGCGAGGACGGCGAAGGCGAGGCGGCTGCCGAGAAAAAGAGGCCCAGCCTGCAGATCCGCATCGAGCAGACGCGCGCGCTCGCCGATTTCGTCAACCTCGCCTCGCACCGCGGCGGGCACCGGGTCGCGATCATCCACCCGGCCGAAGACATGAACATCGCGACCGCCAACTCGCTGCTGAAGAGCCTGGAGGAGCCGCCCTCCGGCGCCGTGTTCCTCCTGGTGTCGCACCGGCCGGCGCGGCTCCTGCCCACGATCCGCAGCCGCTGCGTGCCGGTTCCGGTGCCGCTGCCCGAGCCCGGCGCGGCGGCGGCGTGGCTCGAAGCGCGCGGCGTGCGCGATGCCGCGCGCTGGCTGGCGTTCGCGGGCGGCGCGCCGCTGCGCGCGCTCGAGTACGCGAGCGGCGAGCGCGGTGCCGCGGTGGAGCGCGTGCTGCGCGGCCTCGCCGCGGGCGAGCGCGATGCCCTCTGGGCGGGCGTGGAGCGCGAGGACCTGGAGCCGCTCGCCGAGGTGCTGCAGAAGATCGCGCTCGACCGCGCGTTCGTGGCGCTCGCCGCCTGCCCGAAGTACGCGCTCTCGGGCGGCGCGGCTCCGAAAGGCGGCGCGCGCGCCTGGCTTGCCTATGCGCGCGCCATGGGGCGCCACCGGGCGCTCGCAGGCCATCCGCTCAACCCCAGGCTTGCCGCGGCCGAGATGCTCTCGGCCATGCCCGATCTAGAGTGATCCTGAAGTACGCGAGGCAGGTCCTTGTTCTGGCGGCTATTTATATAGCTCCCGCGGCCTGCCTCGGCCAGTCGCTCGACGAGTTTTTCAAGGCCGTCAACGCGGGCGACACCAAGACCGTGGCGGGCTTCCTCGACCTCGGGCTCGACCCGAACACCACGGACCGCGAGGGCCACACCGTCCTGATGACCGCGGCCCGCCTGGGGCACCGCGAGCTGGTCGATCTCCTCGTCGCGCGCAAGGCGAGCGTCGTGCGGCGCAGCCCCAAGGGCGACACGGCGCTCATGTTCGCGAGCCTCAAGGGCCACGTGGGGATCGCCGAGCTGCTCCTCAGGCACGGCGCGCAGGTCAACCATGACGGCTGGACGCCGCTGCATTACGCAGCCTTCGAAGGCCGCGTGGAGGTCATCAGGTTCCTGCTCGGCAAGGGCGCGGAGATCGACGCCCGGGCGCCCAACGGCTACACGGCGCTGATGCTCGCGGTCCGCGGCGGCCACCTGGAGGCCGCGAGGCAACTCCTTTACGCGGATCCGGACCTCACCGCCAGGGGCCAGGACGGCGAAACGGCCCTCGCCATCGCGAAGGGCAGGAAGGCCGAGGAGCTGGTCAAGCTCCTCCAGCGTGCCGGGGCCGTAGAGTAGTCCTGATATGATTTAACATAATACACATTGTGCCACTTCTAGAGTTCAGCAAATCCAACACACCAACCCGCCTCGCCACATCCAAAGGACCGCACCATGCCGGAAACACCCACCCCTAACCCGCAAGATCGTCACGCTGCATACCAGGCCGCTATCGCGGTGATTACTAATCTTGGCACGATCCGCTTCGCGCAGGCCGCCCTCTACATCGCCGCCCAGCTCGTGCTTCTAAACGCGCTCGCGCAGAAGACACCACACACGATCCTCGCCGCACTACAACCCTTCGTCCCGACCGGGGGCCTCGTTCTATACGTAGCCATAGTCATCCTCGAACTCCGAAACAGCGCGATAGCCGACAAGGCCCACGAAACGGCTAGGTCTCTAGAGGCGCAGCTAGATTGCCTAGAAGAGCACAAGGTATTGACCCAGATTGCCAAGACCAAGAGCAAGATTACTCACTGGCTCGGCTTGCACATCACCTATGGCCTATTCGGGCTCATGTGGGCAATACTTTTTGCCGCAAAGTTCTAAGCCCACGCCAACAACTCGGCGAAAGTTTCCACGACATTGCCAGACTCCCACACCTTTCAAGAGATTCAGGTCTTCTCACGATTTTTGGAGGCGCGAGGCCTCAACAGTCACCGCCGCGCCTTCACGAAGCGCCCGCACCCGGAACCCGATATTCTCTGGACTCCGTCAGGGGGCGCGCCAGTTGCGTTCGAGCTTGTCGAGTTGCTCGACCAAGGGTGGGGAAGGCACATCCGCACCTTGAAGCAGATGGAAGAAATGCTACGGGCCGCCCTCTCCGGCCTCCCTGCCGACGAGCAGGCGGTCTTCAAAGCCAAGTACGCGGACGCCGACATAGGAGTTAGCTTCGCTCAGGCAGCCACAACCAACCAGCGGCGCAACGCTCTCCCCAAAATCCTCCGAGCGATGATTGACCTTCCGGATGGAGTTGCCGGGCCAATACTTGAGGACGACCATCGATTTCGCGGCATCCTGGAATGCATTTATGTCGGCCGCTCCCACCACTTCAAGCCCCAAGCGCCGTTCTTCCACGCAAGCGGCGGGATGTCGGTCGGTGACCCAACCGTCGAACTGATCGCGGATAAGATCAAGAAGGCACGCAGCTATACAACGGCTGCTGGAGCAATCGAGCTGCTGGCCTACATAGACATCAACGCCCAACTTCCCGACGATATCTGGACGGAGTCGTTAACAAACTACCTTGCCAACTGCAAAGAGGTTCCGTTTCGACGCATATGGGTGCTGGACTGCTCGAGCGCACAGATTCGCTTCTCCTGGCCCTAAGCTCCAAGCGGCGCGGCGAGTAGTCCTAATTCATCCTTTCCGGCGGCGGAACGGGCAACCGGGCGACCGGGATGCCTTCGTCGAGGAGTTCGTTGTGCTCCTCGGTCGTGGCCTGGCCGCGGATGGCGCGCCTGGGAGCTTCGCTGTAGTAGATCTTGCGCGCTTCGGACGGGAAGGCGGCGCCGACGTCCTCGGACTTGGTGAGGATCTCGTCCAGCATGCGCGAGTAGAGCATCTGCGCGATGGCGAAGGGGTCCTTCCCTTCCATGTCCGGCGTCTTTTGCGGCGCCTTGGGGGCTTCGGGCTTCGGCGCAGGTTTCGGGGCCTCGGCGCCCATGTTGAAGCGCGTAGCAGAAGGCATGCGCGTGATCGCATCCGAGCCGCAGTTCGGGCAGGCGAGCAGGCCGCG
>JBFLYF010000343.1:0-3280 GCA_040756795.1 Pseudomonadota bacterium | reverse complement strand
TCGCGACGTCGCCGCCCGCGTAGATGCCCTCGGCGCTCGCGGCGCCGCACGCATCGGTGGCAAGCAGCCCGTCCCCGCCGCGCGCGAGCGACGCGAGCGGCGCGAGAGCGGGGTCCTGCCCGATTGCGGTCACGATGGCATCCGCGCTGATCGAAAAATCGCTTCCGGGGAGCGCCGTGACACGGAAATCGCCCTGGCCCGGTCCCGGCTCGAAGCGCACGCGCACACAGTCGAGCGCGATCTCCTGCGCGGCGCGCACCGCCGAGCGCACCATCGCGCCGCAGACGAGATGCACGCCCTCCTCGCGCGCTTGCAGCACTTCCTCGCGCTGCGCCGGCATCTGCGCCTCGGCTTCGAGCGCGAGCAGGCTCACCTCGCAGCCGGCGCGGCGCGCGCTGCGCGCGACGTCGATCGCCGCGCTGCCGCCGCCGATCACGGCAAGGCGCGCGCCGAGCGCAGGCGGCGCGCCGGCGTTCGCCTGCGCGAGATAGGCGCCGGACTCCATCACCCAGGGCGCGGTGTAGTCGAGCTGCGCGAGGCGCTTCGCGCGCCGCGCGCCGATCGCGACATACAGCGCGTCGAACCGCGCACGCAAGCGCTCGTAATGGTGCGCCATCGTGAGCGGCGAGCCGGCGCGCACCTCGATGCCGAGCGCGAGCACGCGCGCGATTTCGCCGTCGAGCACCGCGCGCGGCAACCGGTACGGCGGAATGCCGTCGCGCAGCAGGCCGCCGAGCTCGGGCTGCGCGTCGAATACCGTCACGCCGTAGCCGCGCCGGCGCAGCTCGTAAGCCGCCGCCAGGCCCGAGGGGCCGCCGCCCACGACAGCGATCCGTTGCTTGCGCGCGACCCGAACCTCGGCATGGCGCCAGCCCTCGGCGAGCGCGCGGTCGCCGGCGAAGCGCTCGAGCGCGCAGACCGAAAGCGGCGCGTCGTAGCCGCCGCGGTTGCAGGCCGCCTCGCAGGGATGGTGGCAGACGCGTCCCGCGATTGCGGGAAAGGGATTGTTCTCGGCGAGCGTTTCCCAGGCGCCGCGCCAGTCGCCCTCGCGCGCCTGCCGCATCCAGCGCGCGATGTCGCCGCCCACCGGGCAGGCGAGCTGGCAGGGCGAGGCGGGCTCGCGATATACGGGCAGCGCCGCACGCCAGGTTCCCGTCTTCAGGACCTCGGTCGTGCCGAGCGTCCAGGTCGGCGGCGGCAGCGTGGCGCTGTTCACGCGGCGGCGCGCTGCATCTGATCGGCAACGGCGCCGTAGCCGTCGAGGCAGGCCTGGACGTTTTCGGCCGCGCGCTCGGGCGCCGCCTCGGCGATGGTGCGGCGAAGCGTATCGAGGCCGGGGGATTCGAGCGCGCGCGCCAAGGCGCCAATCAGCGCCGAATTGACAATGCGGCCAAGGCCGTTGCGCTGCGCGATCCCGAGGCCGTCGACCGGCAGCACGCGGTAGCCCGGCAGCTCGGCGGCAAGCTGGGCCGGTGCGCGGCGCGAATTCACCACGATGAGCGTTTCCGGCCGCGCCAGCGCGAGCGCCTTGCCGGCGAGCAGGCTCGCGTCGAAGCACAGCAGCGCGTCCGCGCGCTCGATGTCGCAGCGCACGCGGATCGGCCGCTCGTCCACGCGGATGAAGGAGCTCACCGGCGTGCCGCGCCGCGCGCCGCCGTAGGTCGCGAAGCACTGCACCTCGCGCCCCTCGGCGAAGAACGCCATCGCGAGCAGGTTGCCCGCGAGCTGGGCGCCCTGGCCGCCGCGGCCGGTGATGACGATCTGGAGCGTAGCGCGTCCCTCCGTAGCGGCCGAGGATGCGCCGGCCGCGGAGGCGCGCCTTGCGCTACATCAAGGAATCAGCCGGGGCGGATCACTCCGCAGGCGATGCGCGCGCCGGCATTGCCGGTCGGTTGCGTCTTGAAGTCGTCCGGGTCCGCGTGCACGATCAGGCCGCGGCCGATGATGCTCGCCGGGCCGGGCCCCACGGTGATGATGTCAAGCTGCACATCAAGCCTCGCGCGCCCGGCCTTGTTCGCGTTGAGCGCCGGCAAGTCGCCGGCATGGCGCTCGCCGGAGGAGGGATGGCCGTGCGGCTTGCCGAACGGATTGAAGTGGCCCTTGGTGCTCATGCCGTCGCCCGAGCTGCAGTCGCCGACCTCGTGGATGTGGAACCCGTGCGCCTGCCCGGGCTTGAGACGCGCGACGTTCGCGATCATGCGCACCTTGTCGCCGACCTGCTCGAAGGTCACCTCGCCTATCGTCTTGCTCCCCTTGGTGGGCTGCAGGCTCGCGGTCGCACGCAGCGGTTCCTCGGGCGTGGTCGCACACGCGGCAAGCAGCACGGCCGCGGCCGCAGCGGCAAGTCTCGGTTTCATGGCACCCCTCCTCTTGCGCCAATCTACCCGCTTTGACGCGCACGAAGCAAATGCTGCGCTGCAATTCGCCGCGCAGTGCTTGACGCTTGAGGATCGGTTGGGATACGGTCGCCGGGCTGATTTGCAAGAGCTCACCATAAGGACTGGAGGGAATTTATGGCACAGCATCGGCGCAGACGAGTCTTGAGTGCCGCGATCGCGGCGCTCGCATGGGTCTGGGCGATCCCGCAGCCTGCCGCCGCGCAGGAGGCGCCGAAGAAAGTGGTCATGCGCTTCGCCTCGGACTTCCCGCCGCCGCCGCATCCGGCCGGCTTGGCGATGAAATATTTCTCCGAACGGCTGCCGCAGGTGATCCCGGGGAGCGAGGCACGGCTGTACTACGCCGGCGCGCTCTACACGATCCCCGAGGCTTTCGAGGCCATGCGCCAGGGCAACCTCGAGATGACCTGGATGCAGATCGGCAAGGCCGCTCCCGTCGACCCGTGGATGCTGACGGTGGTCGGGCCGGGCGTGCTGACGACGGTCGGCGCGGTGGACAACCTGGACAAGACCTCCACCTACCGGATGCTGGTCGAGCGGCTGGGAAAGAACCAGCTGATCAAGGTGTTCGGCGTGGGCCACATGAGCTTCGGCATGGGCGTGGGCGGCAAGAAGCGCTACACCGCGCCGTCGGACTTCGTCGGCAAGAAGGTGCGCAGCATGGGGCCCGCCGAGAATCCGGTGCTCGAAGCGTGGAAGGCGAACCCGGTGGTGATGAATTTCGGCGAAGTGCCGAGCGCCATGCAATCGGGGGTGATCGACGGCCTGATGACCAGCCTCGGCGGCTGGAACAGCATGCGCGAGCAAGCGCCCTACTACACCATGGGCGGCGCGGGCGCCTTCGTCGGCGACTACTACATGGTGAGCGCCAGCCAGCGCTGGTG
>JBFLYF010000342.1:0-3289 GCA_040756795.1 Pseudomonadota bacterium | reverse complement strand
TCGCGGGCTGGGCCCAGGCGCGCCTGCCGCGATCGGGCCTGCGCGTGCTCGCGATCGCGCCGTTCTGGGTGCTCGCCGAGTGGCTGCGCGGCTGGATCCTCACCGGCTTTCCGTGGCTCGCTGCGGGCTATGCGGCGATCGACACGCCGCTCGCCGGGTTTGCGCCGCTGGGCGGCGTGTACCTCGTGTCGCTCGCTGCGGTGAGCGCCTCCGCCCTGCTCTGGCTTGTCGCCGCCGGCGAGCGGCGCTGGCACGCGGCGCTCGCCTTCGCGCTGCTCGGCATCGCAGGCGACGCACTGCGCGCGATCGAGTGGACCGCGCCCGCGGACCACACCGTGCGCGTGAGCCTGCTCCAGGGCAACGTCCCCCAGGGACTCAAGTTCGACCCGGCGCGCTACGCGCGCATCCTCGAGACCTACGCGCGCCTCGCGGAGGAGAGCCGCGCGCGCCTCATCGTGCTGCCCGAGACCGCGGTGCCGCGCTTCCTCGACCAGGTCGAGCCGCAGTTCCTCGCGCGGCTGCAGGCCGCCGCCGGGCGCCAGCAGGCCGGCCTGCTGCTCGGCGTGCCGCTGCGCGCCGCGCCCGGCACCTACTTCAACAGCGTCGTCGGCCTCGGCGCTTCGGCGGGCGCGCGCTACGACAAGGTGCACCTGGTGCCCTTCGGCGAGTTCGTGCCGCCGGGCTTCGGCTGGATCGTGCGCGTGCTCTCGATCCCGCTCTCGGACTTCACCGCGGGCTCGCCCGCGCAGCGCCCGCTCGCGGTCGCCGGCGAGCGCGTCGCGGTCAACATCTGCTACGAGGACGCCTACGGCGCCGAGATCGTGCGCCAGCTGCCCGAAGCGACGCTGCTCGTCAACGTCTCGAATGTCGCCTGGTTCGGCGACTCGCTCGCCCCGGCCCAGCACCTCGAGATCGCGCGCATGCGCGCGCTCGAGACCGGCCGCATGCACCTCACCGCCACCAACACCGGCATCACGGCGGTGATCGGCGCCGACGGCCGCGTGCTCGCCCGGCTGCCGCAGTTCGCCGAAGGCCGGCTCGAGTTCGAGGCGCGCGGCTACCGCGGCGCCACGCCCTACGTGGCGTTCGCCGACGGCCCGGCGCTCGCGCTGAGCGTGCTGCTCGCCTTCTTCTTCGCGCGGCGCGGGCGCAGCCGCTAGAATCTCCCGCGCGCGATGATCACTTTCCAGAGCCTCATCCTGCGCCTCAACGAGTTCTGGGACCGCAGGGGCTGCGTGCTGCTGCAGCCCTACGACATGGAGATGGGCGCGGGGACCTTTCATACCGCGACCTTCCTGCGCGCGATCGGCCCCGAGCCCTGGAACGCGGCCTACGTGCAGCCCTCGCGCCGGCCGAAGGACGGCCGCTACGGCGACAACCCGAACCGCCTGCAGCACTACTACCAGTACCAGGTGACGCTCAAGCCTTCGCCGAGCGACATCCAGGATGTGTACCTGGATTCCCTGAAAAGCCTGGGGATCAACCCGCAGGAGCACGACATCCGCTTCGTGGAGGACGACTGGGAGTCCCCGACGCTCGGCGCCTGGGGCCTGGGCTGGGAGGTGTGGCTCGACGGCATGGAGATCACGCAGTTCACCTACTTCCAGCAGGTCGGGGGCCTGGACTGCAAGCCGGTCTCGGGCGAGATCACCTACGGCCTGGAGCGCCTCGCGCTGTACCTGCAAGGCAAGGACTCGATCTTCGACCTGGTCTGGACCCCGGGGGTCAGCTACCGCGACGTCTACCATCAGAACGAAGTCGAGCAGTCGCGCTACAACTTCGAGCTGGCGAACGTCGAGCTGCTGTTCGACTGGTTCAAGGAGTTCGAGCAGGAGTCCAGGCGCCTGATCGAGGCCCAGTGCGTGCTGCCCGCCTACGAGATGATGCTGAAGTGCTCGCACGCCTTCAACCTGCTGGATGCGCGCGGCGCGATCTCGGTCACCGAGCGCGCAGCCTACATCGGCCGCGTGCGCGCCCTCGCCTGCGCGGTCGCGCAGGCCTACTACGACTCGCGCGAGCGGCTCGGCTTCCCGATGATCAAGAAATGAATCAGGCGTCGCTGCTTGTCGAGCTTCTGACTGAAGAGCTACCGCCGAAGAGTCTAGCGGCACTCGGGAAGGCATTTTCCACTGAATTGACACGCGGACTGAGCGACGCTCGCCTCATTGCATCGAATTCAAAGACACATTTCTTCGCGACGCCGCGGCGGATTGCCGCTTTGATCACCGAAGTTCTCGACCAGGCACCAGATCGCACCGAGATCGAGAAGATCATGCCGGTATCCGTTGCACTCGATCCGTCTGGAAATCCGACGGCTGCGCTGAAGAAGAAGCTTGCCGCCAAGAAGATTCCGGAGCGAGAGATCCAATTCTTCACAAAGAGAATGGATGGCAAGACCGAGACGTTTTTCTATGAAATGAACGTGATTGGCTACCAATTGTCGGTCACCCTGCCAATTGCGGTAGAGACGGCTCTAAAGCGACTCCCCATATCGAAAGTGATGCGCTGGGGCTCGGGGGAGGCGCAGTTCGTGCGGCCGGTCCATGGCCTGGTGATGATGCACGGGTCGAAGGTGATCCCGGGCAAGGTGTTCGGCCTGGAGTCCTCGAATCGCACGCGAGGCCATCGCTTCCTCGGCGCCAAGGAGATCGTCCTGGAGAGCGCGGACGAGTACGAGCGGCGCCTGCTCGCGGACGGCAGGGTGCTGGCCGATTTCGGCAAGCGCCGCGCCGAGATCGAGAGCCAGCTGCAGGCCGAGGCGAAGAAGCAGGGCGCGAGCCTCGGCGAGCACCAGGCGCTGCTCGACGAGGTCGCGGCGCTGGTCGAGTTCCCGAGCGTGTACGTCGGCGAGTTCGACAAGGCGTTCCTCGCGGTGCCGCAGGAGTGCCTGATCCTGACGATGCGCCAGAACCAGAAGTACTTTCCGCTGTTCGACGCCGGCGGCAGGCTGACCGGCAGGTTTCTCATCGTCTCGAACATGCGGGTGACCGACCCGCGCAACATCATCGACGGCAACCAGCGCGTGGTGCGGCCGCGGCTGGAGGATGCGCGCTTCTTCTTCGACCAGGACCGCAGGCAGCGGCTGGAAGAGCGCGTGCCGCAGCTCGCCAGGGTCGTCTATCACCGCAAGCTCGGCAGCCAGCTCGAGCGCGTGGAGCGGCTGCAGCTGCTCGCGGGCCGGATCGCGCGCGAGCTGAAGGCGGACGCGGCGCTCGCCGAGCGCGCCGGCTGGCTCGCCAAGGCCGACCTGCTCACCGGCATGGTGGGCGAGTTCCCCGAGCTGCAGGGG
>JBFLYF010000341.1:0-3290 GCA_040756795.1 Pseudomonadota bacterium | reverse complement strand
AGCGCGAGGCGCGCCGCCACCCCGTAGGCGTAGAAGCGGTTGGGCGGCGCATCGCACCCCGCGCCCGGGTCGGGCACGGTGCACGGCTGCTCGAAGGCGAGCGGCACGAACTGCATGCCGGGGGCGTTCAGGTTCTCGTCCGCCGCGCGCGCCCCGTGCACGCGGTAGAAGCCCCCGATCACGGTGCGGTCGATCATGTACACCACCGGCTCGGCGGCCTTGTCCTCGATGCGCTCGAGCGTGTGCACGCCCTCCTGGATGATCACCTGCTCGACCGCGAGGCCCTCCTTCACCACCGCCATCTTGTTGCGCTGCTTGCGGTTGAGCTCTCTCACCTCGGCCGCGTCGCGCACCATCATCACGCCCATGCCGTAGGTGCCGGCGTCGGCCTTGACCGCGACGTAGGGCGTTTCCCTGACGCCGTACTCGAGGTACTTGGCGCGGATCTTCTCCAGCAGCGCGGCGACATTGGAGGCGAGGCATTCCTCGCCCGCGCGCGCGTGGAAGTCGATCTCGCCGCAGCTCGCGTAATAGGGATCGAGCAGCCACGGGTCGATGTCGATCAGGCGCGCGAACTCGCCCGCCACCTCGTCGAAGGCGGCGAAGTGCCGCGACTTGCGCCTGAGCGCCCAGCCGGCGTGCAGCGGCGGCAGCAGCACCTGGCCCTCGAGCCCCTCGAGGATCGCGGGGATGCCGGCCGAAAGGTCGTTGTTGAGCAGGATCGCGCAGGGGTCGAATCCCTCGAGCGTCAGCCGCGCGCCCTCGCGCTGCAGGGGCTCGAGAAGTATTTTTCTTCCGGTCGCCGTTTCCAGTTCGGTCTTTTCCCGAACGGTCAAACCGCCGATACGGATCTCCAGCCCGGTCTGGCGCAGGATCGCGGCGAGCGTCGCGACGTTCTCCAGGTACCAGCGGTTGCGCGTGTGGCTCTCGGGCACGAGCAGCAGGTTCTTCGCCTGCGGGCAGAGGCGCTCGATCGCCGTGGTCGCCGCCTGCACCGCGAGCGGGAGGAAGGCGGGGCCGAGGTTGTTGAAGCCGCCCGGGAAGAGGTTGGTGTCCACCGGCGCGAGCTTGAAGCCCGAGTTGCGCAGGTCCACCGAGCAGTAGAACGGCGGCTCGTGCGCCTGCCAGAAGAGGCGGAACCAGCGCTCGATCGCGGTGCGCGCCTCGAGCACGCGCCGCTCGAGCTCGAGCAGCGGGCCGGTCAGCGCGGTGACGAGATGCGGGACCACGTCCGGTCCGTCGTCTTCGCCGCGGAGGAAATTACTTCTTGGCGGCGGCCGCGGGCTTCGCCGGAGCCGCGGCGGGTTCTTTCAGGCTGCCGCCGGACTTGTTCGCCATGTTGACGATGGCGCGCACGAGCTCCGTCTGCCCGGTGGGCGTGTCCTCCAGCCCGCCGCGCGGCGGCATCGCCTTGACGCCCTTCGCGGCGCTCGCGACCATCGCATTCAGGCCGGCTTTGAGGCGCGGCGCCCAGGCCGCCTTGTCGCCGATCTTGGGCGCGCCCGCGGCGCCGGTCTCGTGGCAGGCGGCGCACGCGGCCTTCACGACCTCCTCGCCGCTGCGCGGGGCGGTCGCGCCGCCCGGCTCGCCGAATTCGACTTTGCCCACGGGCTGGATGCGCGCCGCGACCGCCTGCGGGTCCATCGCGCCGGCGTCGATGCGCGGGCGGTTCACCACCAGCTGCACCAGCATCACGATGCCGAGGATCGGCACCACGAACGCGAGCAGCACCACGGTGAGGAGCTGCTTGGGCGTCTTGATGAAGGAGGAATGCGAAGCGTGCTCGCTCATGCGCGCGTCCCGGGGCGGCCTTCGGTTAAAATACTGATTCTAGCGCGAAAGTCGCAGCCGCAGCGCGAGCGCCCGTAGCTCAGCGGATCAGAGTATTGGCCTCCGAAGCCAAGGGTCGTGGGTTCGAATCCCGCCGGGCGCGCCACCTCTTGCCGAATTGCGCGGCGCTTGATCCAGCGCAATCAGCCTTGCGGAATTTCCATCAGCATCGGCGCACACATTCCACCCGAATTGACGGAGGGCAACATGCGTACGCGCGTCCTGATGCTGGGCTTGAGTCTGGCGGCGGCGGGCCCCGCGGCCGCGGCCGACCCGGCGACGATCGACTGGGGAAAGATCAAGCCGACGAGCCTCACCCTGTTCTATCCAGGCCAGTCCTCCTACGAGTGGCTGCGCAGCGCGGAGCACGCGGGCGCGCAACTGGTCGCCGGCGACGGCGCCTGCCTTGCCTGCCACAAGGGCGCCGAGAAGAAGCTCGGCGCGAATCTGGTCAAGCCGAACAAGCTCGAGCCGGCGGCGGTCAAGGGCAAGGACGGCTACAAGGAAGTGCAGGTCAAGGTCGCCTATGACGACAAGAACAGCTACTGGCGCTTCCAGTGGAAGACCAACAGCAACCAGCCCGGCATCGAATATCCCTACTACCGCTTCGACGGCAGGGACTGGAAGGTCTACGGCGAACCCGCGCTCAACAAGGCGGTGCGGGAGGGCAAGCAGCCGGGCATCTACGAGGACCGGCTCTCGCTCATGATCGATGACGGCAAGGTGCCGGGCTTCGCCAATCAGGGCTGCTGGCTCACCTGCCATACCGGGGAGCGCGACATGCCGGGGGTCGCTTCCAAAGAGGACGCGCAGAAGGTGATGAAGAAGAACGACATCCGCAAGTACCTGCCGGCGAGCCGCAGCAACCCCTCGGACTGGCGCACCATCAAGTCGCCCGAGGAGCTCGCCAGGATCAAGGCCGAAGGCGGCTTCGTCGACCTGATCCAGTGGCGCGCGCACCGCTCGAACCCGATGGGCGGCGCGGACGACGGCTACGTGCTCGAGTACCGCCTGTTCGACAAGGGCAAGAACCATTTCGCCTCGAACATGGACAACGAGAAAAAGGTGCCCAAATTCATGTACGACGCCGCGAAGTTCAAGTCGATGGCGACCACCGCCAAGGACGTTGGCAAGCGCGATCCGTTCCTGATCAAGGGGGTGAACGCGGTGCCGTTCGATCCGCAGGCCGGCTGGAAGGAAGGCGACATGGTGCCGCGCTACTTCCTGCAGCCCGCCGAGGAGTCGGCGGCCGACAACGCGGGCAAGGGCGCCTGGAAGGACGGCATCTGGACGGTCGTCATCACCCGCCCGCTCGGCCTCGCCAATGCCGACGACAAGGCGCTGAAGGAAGGCGGCGTCTACACGGTCGGCTTCGCGGTGCACGACGACAACATCACCACGCGCGGCCACCAGGTGTCGTTCCCGGTCACGGTCGGCTTCGGCGCCAAGGCCGACATCCA
>JBFLYF010000340.1:0-3293 GCA_040756795.1 Pseudomonadota bacterium | reverse complement strand
CGCCGTTCGAGAGCCCGAGCTCGGGGATCGGCATGCGCACCGCGCCCGAGGTGATGTTGACGATGCGGCCGAACCTGCGCGAGATCATGCCGTCGAGCGTCGCCTTGATGAGCTCGATCGGCGTCAGCATGTTCGCATCCAGCGCCTTCAGCCACTCCTCGCGCCCCCAGGCGCGGAAATCCCCCGGCGGCGGGCCGCCCGCGTTGTTGACGAGGATGTCGGGAGCGGGACAGGCCGCGAGCGCCGCGGCGCGCCCCTCGGGTGTGGTGATATCGCCCGCGACCGTCGTCACGCTGGCGCCGGTCGCCTTCCTGATCTCCTCGGCGGTCGCCTCGAGCGCCTCCTTGCCGCGCGCGGTGATGACGAGGCTCACGCCCTCGCGCGCGAGCGCCAGCGCGCAGCCCTTGCCGAGGCCTTTCGATGCCGCGCATACCAGCGCGGTCCTGCCCTTGATCCCCAGATCCATCTTCAGCTCCTTTTCATGACGGTAAAATTGTCGCATGGCGGGTCACAGCAAATGGGCGAACATCAAGCATCGCAAGGCCGCTGCCGACGCGAAAAAAGGCAAGGTGTTCACGCGCCTGATCAAGGAGATCACGGTCGCGGCGAAGCTGGGCGGCGGCGACCCGAACTCCAACCCGCGGCTGCGCCTCGCGCTCGACAAGGCGCGCGAGGCCAACATGACCAAGGACAGCGTCGCGCGCGCCATCCAGCGCGGCACGGGCGAGCTCGAGGGCGTCGCCTACGAGGAGGTGCGCTACGAGGGCTACGGGCCGGGCGGCGCCGCGGTGATGGCCGATTGCCTCACCGACAACCGCACGCGCACGGTCGCCGAGGTGCGCCATGCTTTCACCAAGAACGGCGGCAACCTGGGCGCCGACGGCTCGGTCGCCTACCTCTTCAAGCACTGCGGGCAGTTCGTCTTCGCCCCGGGCACGGGCGAGGACAAGGTGATGGAGGCGGCGCTCGAGGCAGGGGCGGATGACGTGGTGACGAACGAGGACGGCTCGATCGAGGTGCTGTGCGCGCCCGCCGATTTCGAGAAGCTGAAGGCGGGGCTGGAGCAGGCGGGCCTGAAGGCGGATGCGGCCGAGATCACGATGAAGGCGGTCTCCGAGACGGAGCTCGCCGCGGGCGACGCCGCGCGCCTGAAGAGCCTGCTCGAGGCGCTCGAGGCGCTCGACGACGTGCAGAGCGTCTACACCACCGCCGATCTCGAGCAGGCGTGAGAATCCTCGGCATCGATCCGGGACTGCGCAGCACCGGATTCGGCGTCATCGAGAACTCGGGCAGCCGGCTGCGCTACGTGACGAGCGGCTGCGTGCGCTCGGGCCCGGGCGCGCTCGCCGCGCGCCTGAAGAGCCTGCTCGAGGGCCTGCGGGAGGTGATCGAGGCCAACCGCCCGCAGGAAGTGGCGATCGAGAAGGTGTTCCTCAACGTCAACCCGCAGTCGACGCTCGCGCTGGGACAAGCGCGCGGCGCCGCGATTTGCGCCGCGATGATCGCGGGGCTGCCGGTCGCGGAGTACACTGCGCTGCAGGTGAAGCAGTCCGTGGTCGGAAAGGGCCACGCCCAGAAGCAGCAGGTGCAGCACATGGTGAAGAGGCTGCTCGCGCTGCCCGGGGACCCCAGCCCCGATGCCGCCGACGCGCTCGCCTGCGCGATCTGCCACGCCCACGGAGGGAGATTGGGTGGGGTTTTGACAAGAAATCTAAGAATGAAAAAAGGAAGGCTGGTTTGATCGGTCGGCTGACCGGCAAGCTCGCCGCCAAGCACCCTCCCCAGGTGCTGCTCGATGTCGGCGGCGTCGCCTACGAGCTCGACGTGCCGATGAGCACCTTCTACGGGCTGCCGGCCACGGGCGAGGCGGTGACGCTGCACACGCACCTCGTGGTGCGCGAGGACGCGCACGTGCTCTACGGCTTCGCGACGCTGGAGGAGCGCGCCGCCTTCCGCCAGCTCATCCGGATCTCCGGCGTCGGCGCGCGCACCGCGCTCGCGGTGCTCTCGGGCCTTTCGGTCGCGGAGCTGGCCGGCGCGGTGACGATGCAGGATGCGGCCCGGCTGACGAAGGTGCCCGGAATCGGCAAGAAAACCGCCGAGCGGTTGCTGCTGGAACTCAAGGGCAAGATCGTAGAGACCGAGGGAAAGCCCGCCGCGACCGCCGCGAGCGACATCCTCAACGCCCTGGTCGGCCTGGGCTACAGCGAGAAAGAGGCGCTCGGGGCGATCAAGGGCCTGCCGCCGGGGATCGCGGTCGCCGAGGGCATCCGCGCCGCGTTGAAGGCGTTGGCCAAGAGCTGAACCTCATTTCGCTCGCTGCAGTTCCGCGGCAAGATGTTCGACGTAGCGCCGGTAGCTGAAAACGCGGCCCCGCTGCCGGTTCGTGAGCTCCTCCACGATGCCGATCCGCTCGAGGTGGGCCAGCGACTTGTTGACCGTGGCCGGCGTGAGCTTGGTGGCCTTGACCAGAGCGGCCGTGGTCGCAAGAGGATGGTGTTGCAGGGCTTGGTGGACCTCGAGCGCCGAGGCCGCCGCGCGGCCGATGCCCGCGATGCGATCGCGGTCCTTGTTGACGAGCGCGAGCAGCGCGTTCGACGTCGTCACGGCCTCGGTGGCGCTCACTTCGATGCCTTCGGCGAAGTAGTCCAGCCAGCGCTCCCAGTCGCCGCTCAGGCGCACTTCGTTCAGCAGCTCGTAATAGAGCGCGCGATGCGCCTTGAAGAACAGGCTCGGATACAGCATGGGCTGGCGCAGCACGCCGTCGGCCACCAGTTGCATCACGATGAGCAGCCGCCCGATGCGGCCGTTGCCGTCGAGGAAGGGGTGGATCGTCTCGAACTGCACGTGAGCGAGCGCCGCCTTGATGAGCGGCGGGGTGGGTTCCGGCTCGTCGTTGAGGAACCGTTCCAGCTGCCTGAGGCATTCCGGCACCGCGTCCGCAGGCGGTGGCACGAACGCCGCATTGCCGGGCCGCGTGCCACCGATCCAGACCTGCGAGCGGCGCACCTCGCCCGGAGCCTTGCCGCGGCCGCGCGGATGGGAGAGCAGCACCTTGTGCATGTCGCAGAGAAGCCGCGTGCACAGCGGGAGGCCGCCCCGCAGCTTCTTCAAGCCGGCTTCCAGGGCCGCCACACAGCGACTCACCTCGCGCGCGTCCTCGACCGGCACGCCGGGCTGCTCGTCGATCTCGTAGAGCAGCAGGTCGGTGATTGAGGACTGCGTACCCTCGATCTGCGACGACAGCACCGCCTCCTTGCGCACAAAGCTGTAGAGGAGCAGCGCGGCGTTGG
>JBFLYF010000034.1:0-14962 GCA_040756795.1 Pseudomonadota bacterium | reverse complement strand
GCCAGATCCGGCAGCGGCAGGCCCCAGCGCGTGTCGTGCGCGACCCTGGCCGAGTCGTAGAGCGCGTCCGCGCCCGCGAGCATCGGCTCGGCGCGCGAGCCGTCGCGCCGCAGCCGCAGGCACCAGTACTCCTGGAACCAGGCGACGTGGCCGATCTCCCACAGCGGCGGGTTGACGATCGCGAGCAGCGGCCCGAGCAGGCGCTCGCCGTCCAGGTCGGCGGTCACCGCGAGCGTGCGCTCGCGGCTCGCGGCGAGGTCGCGCTCCAGCGCGGCGGCGTCGGATAACATCGCGCCCTAGTCTAGCCCAGCCGCATGGCGAAAATCGCGATCGTCACCCCGGCCCGCGCCGGGGCCCGCACCGGCAACCTGCACACCGCGCAGCGCTACGCGCGCTTCCTGCGCAGCGCGGGTCATCGCGTGTCCGTAATGGTGGAATGGGACGGCCGCGCCTGCGATCTGCTGCTCGCATTGCACGCCCGGCGCAGCAGCGATTCCGTGTTTCGGTATCGAAAGCAAGATCCCTCCAGGCCCCTCATCGTCGTCCTGACCGGCACGGACCTGTACCGCGACCTGCCCGCCTCGGCCGAAGCGCGCAAGTCGCTGCAGCTTGCAGACAGGATCATCGTTCTCCAGTCCGATGCAAAGGCAAAGGTTTCCAAAAAGCTGCGGCGAAAGACCCGGGTCGTATATCAATCCTCGGGCGCCTTGCGGCGAAGCCAGCCTCCGCAAGATCGCTTTCGCATCGTCGTCGTGGGACACCTCAGAGCGGAGAAAGATCCATTCCGGGCAGCCTGCGCCCTCGCGCGCCTCGAAGACGAGAATCTCGAGCTAATACAGCTCGGCGCCGCGCTCGACCCGGAATACGGAGCCCAAGCCGAACGCTGGATGCGGCGCGAGCCGCGCTACCGCTGGCTCGGCAGCGTGCCGCACGCGCGCGCGCTCGCCTGGATCGCGCGCAGCCACGTGCTCGTGGTGAGCTCGGTGATGGAGGGCGGCGCGAACGTCATCTGCGAGGCGGCGCGCATCGGCACGCCGGTGCTCGCCTCGCGGATTTCGGGCAATCTCGGGATGCTGGGAAGGAGATATCCGGGATTGTTCAAGCTGTTTGACGAGCGAGGACTCGCCGCTCTGATTCAAAGAGCTGCTCAAGACAGGAACTACTACAAGACCTTGAAGACACTCCTTGCTGCTCGTCGACCTCTGTTCTCGCCCTCGGCTGAGCGCAGCGCGCTGAATCGCGTGGTGCGCGAAGCGATAAAATCGGCAGCATGAATCCGGTTTCGCGCCACAGCATCGCGATCGAGGAGATCGCCGGGGGCGGCTTCGACGCGATCATCGACGTTCGCTCGCCTTCCGAATTCGCCGAGGACCACATCCCGGGCGCGATCTCCTGCCCGGTGCTCGACGATGGCGAGCGGGCGCGCATCGGCACGCTCTACAAGCAGGTCGCGCCCTTCGAGGCGAAGAAAGCCGGCGCCGTGCTGGTGGCAAGAAATGTCGCAAAGCATATTGAAGAGCATTTTCTGCAGAAACCCAGGACCTGGAGACCTCTTGTCTACTGCTGGCGCGGCGGCAAGCGCTCGGGTGCCATGGCGCACGTGTTGCGCGACGTCGGCTGGGACGCGCGCACGCTCGAGGGCGGCTACAAGGCCTACCGCCGCTGGGTCGTCGATCAGCTCCTGCGGCTGCCCTACGGCCTGCGCTTTCGGGTCGTTTGCGGCCCGACAGGGAGCGGCAAGAGCCGGCTGCTGCAGGCGCTCGCGCGCGCCGGGGCGCAGGTGCTGGATCTCGAGGCGCTCGCGGCGCACCGCGGCTCGGTGCTCGGCAGCCTTCCCGGCCGCGGCCAGCCATCGCAGAAGACGTTCGAGAGTTTGCTTTTGAATTCGCTTTCCGCCCTCGACTCCGCGAGAGAAATCTATGTGGAAAGCGAATCAAGAAAGATCGGCCAGCTGCAGGTGCCCGAGGCGCTGATCCACGAGATGCGCGGCTCGCGCTGCCTCACGCTCGACGCTTCGCTCGAGACCCGGGTCGCGCTCCTCACCGAGGAGTACCGGCACTTCATCGAGGACCGCGCCGCTCTCGAGGCGCAGCTCGATTGCCTCGCCGGGCTGCACGGCCGCGAGCGCATCGCGCAGTGGAAGGCGCTCGCCGCCGCCGGGCGCTGGAGCGAGCTGGTGCGGCGGCTGCTCGCCGAGCACTACGATCCGGCCTACCGCCGCTCGACCGACCGCAACTACGTGCGGCTCGGGGAAGCCGACGTGTTCGAGCTCGCCGGCGCGGACGAGCTCTCGTTCGCGCGCACTGCGCGCCGCATCAGTCAAGCGTACGGCGATAGACCAGCAGCCCGAGCCCGACCATCGCCGGCATGAAGGCCGGGATCGGCCTCCAACGTCTAGACTCCGCAGGTCGAGAGCTTTCCGCGTAGTCCCGCGTATCAGATGCTTAAGCAGCCGCGACTAGCGCCCGCGCGCAGCCTTCGGGGTCATCAATCATGATGTGGTGGCCGGTCTTGACGGTTAGCACGTTCCATCCCGGTTCATTCTTGAGTCTTTCGTAAAACTGCTGAAAAGGCGAAGGGCTCCAACCTTCGGCATAGACGTATGATCGTTTCTTCAGCTTCTGGACGTTGCCCTTGAGCCGGATGCGCTCGACGAAACAGGCGAGGGCCATCGGAACGACCTTTGACTTGACCCACTCTAGGTCAGCCGAGTTGACGCCGAACTCCTCGCTCGGGATCGGCTGCGTCCGGCCCGAATGCTTTCCCGCGCCCTCGATGAAGTAGGAATGCTTCGGCCCTGTGTAGTCCCAGAGCGCTTCGCCGTCGCCGAGAACAAACCCATCCAAGTAGACGAGCGAGCGAATTCGTTCATGCATCGCGTCGGCTACCCCGGTCACTACGGCGCCGCCGTACGAGTGGCCGCAAAGCACGACGTCCTCGAGGTTCTCCCACTGCAACACGTTGCACACATCGAGAATATGCAAGCTGAGATTCACTTCTTTACCTGCGAGATGTGAGCGTTCTCCAACCCCGGTTAGCGTCGGGGTGAAAACCTCATGCCCTTGGCTGCGCAGGATTCTGGCGGTGCGAGGCCAAACCCATGCGCCATGCCAAGCACCGTGCACGAGCACGAACGTCGCCATTTACCCTCCTCGTGACTCTCGTAGCGCGTCTCGCGACGCCCAACCGTCCCGCATCACCCGCGCGCGCCGGTCTTTCGCGCGTCGGGGTGGATGCGGCGGTTAGTCCGGCCTCGACAAGTGAAATATCGCTGGTCCATGTACCCGTGCCAGCCCTCAACTGGCTCCTCCGATTCAGTGAGCGCCCGGAAGGTATCCTGGTAGGTTGTCGGCCTGAAAGTAATAAAGTCGTTCGCGACCTCGCGTGTAAACCGCTCGATCTCGCGGCGATGCGCGTCGGCGTCGCGTTGACCCGTGTCGAACCAAAGGTAAATCAGTGAATCCGGCCTTGCCGGGTCATTCGCGAGTCCCAAGAGATGTTTGAGCAGCTGCGGCACATCGAGGTGGATCCATTCCGGTCGAAGCCGATCGGCAACGCGTTGCGCAGCGGGCAGACGCGCTTCCGACCATAGCGTTTCGTTGTCAGGAAAGTAGCGGACAGAAAGTCCGGCGAAGCCGTCCCTTGAACGGTAAGGCTCGGAGAACTTCGACTCCACGGCTACACTTCGTCCATCATCGAGATGCAATATCAGGTCTAGGTTCGGAGATCGCGGCTTTACCGGAAAGTCATTGGTCTTGAACTCGAAGGACAGCTGAGCAATCGGCGAAGGAAGCCCGAGCGCGCGCGAAAGGGCTCGCTTGTCAGCGTTGCGCCACGGATCGAAAAAGTTCACCGCAAGCGCGGATGATGAAACCAGGGCGCGCATCTTCGCGGGGCGGGTGGCCGCGTCTCGTAGCTCTGAGCCATCGCCTTTGCGGAACTCCGCCATGGTGTCCTGGTGCAGATGCCCGAGGAAGAGATTGCTTTCAAGAGTTGCAGCATAGGCTCGCCATTTCGAGTCGCGCGCAAGCTTCCCAGCCCATTGATCTTGCCACTCGTCAATCAAAGTAGCTGAATCTTCTGTATTGAGTGCCCGACCTGGTTGTGAGCGGCTCACACTCAATGGGCACACTCCCTCGGCGCGGAGCGTCCGCTGTCAAACAGCGCCCTTGCCTCTGTAACGATTAGAGCAGCCTCTGATTCGGATGCAGGCTCATCGCCGACTTTGCGGCATTCAATATGAGTGGGCCCGCTATCGTCCCAGACCACCAAGACGGTGCAACGAGGTTCGCCCAACCAGCGGAAGAAATACGCGACGCCTTCGCATACGCTGTCGTACCAGAAGAGATCGAACTCGACCCGCGTGATCTGTGTTTCCCGATACATCTCCGCCCACGAGGGAATTGGCACAAGAAGGCTGCTTCCTGCAATCGGTGAGGTAGGGAACTCGGCGCGCGTTGACGAATCAGCGATTTCTGCGGTCATCGTGACCTCAAGTCCGTATCTTGGCGGGGTAACGTAAAGTAGATAGCATTCAAAGACGGAGCGCGTTCCGCCTGTTTCTCGCGCGTCCGATCAACGCACCCCAAAATCAGTGCTTAGCGCTACCGCATGCATAGCCGTCGGCGCGCTCAATGGTATTCGCGGGAGCTCCTATGCCCGAACATCCTATCGCCACGCGGCCTCGCCTGCTGCTACTTCAATCCCGCCAGCACGCGCACGTGCTGCACCACGCTGCGCCCTAGCGCCGAGAGCGAGTAGCCGCCCTCGAGCATCGAGACCATGCGTCCCCCGGCGTGGCGCTCGGCCACCGCCATTACCTGCTCGGTGACCCAGCCGTAGTCGGCGTCCCTGAACTCCAGCATCGCCATCTCGTCCTCGACGTGCGCGTCGAAGCCCGCCGAGAAGACGATCAGCTGCGGCGCGAACTTTTCCAGCGCCGGCAGCCAGTGCCGCGTCACCGCCTCGCGGAAGTGCTTCGAGCCCGCGCCCGCGGGCAGCGGCACGTTCACCATGTTGGGCGCCGGGTCCTCGGTGCCGCAGTAAGGGTAGAACGGATGCTGGAAGGTCGAGGCCATCAGCACGTGCCCGTCGTCCGCGAAGATTTCCTCGGTGCCATTGCCGTGGTGCACGTCGAAATCGATGATCGCCACGCGCTCGGCGCCGTGCGCGTGCACCGCGTGGCGCGCCGCGATGGCGACGTTGTTGAAGATGCAGAAGCCCATGGGCCGCGCGCGGCAGGCGTGATGGCCGGGCGGGCGGACGCTGCAAAACGCGGTCCTCGCCTTGCCCGAAAATACCAGGTCCGTGGCAAGAACCGCGGCCCCGGCGGCGCGCAGCGCCGCGTTCAGGCTGTGCGGGTTCATCGCCGTGTCGGGGTCGAGGTGCACGGTTCCGGACTCCGGCGCGACCTCGCGGATCGCGCGCACGTACTCGATCGGGTGCACGCGCGCGAGCTGCTCGTCGGTGGCGAGCGGCGCCTCGTAGCGCTTCAGGTAGCTCTCCAGGCCCGAGGCGATCAGCTGGTCCTCGATCGCGCCGAGGCGCTCGGGCCGCTCCGGGTGGCCGCGTCCCATGTCGTGCTTCAGGCAGTCGGGATGGGTGATGAACGCGGCTGGCATAACTTTTTGAATCATAACAGTATCGCGCGGGCAGTCCGGGTACAATCGAGCGATGCTGCTGAAGCGCCATCTGGAGCCGGTGCCCGCTTCGCCGATCGCGCGGGTGATCGAGGCCGCCGGCACGGTGATCCTCGGCAAGGAAGCGCAGGTGCGCCTGTCGCTCGCGTGCCTCCTGGCGCGCGGCCACCTGCTGATCGAGGACATCCCGGGCGTGGGCAAGACCACGCTCGCGCACGTGCTGGCGAGGACGCTCGGCCTGAACTTCCAGCGCATCCAGTTCACCAGCGACATGCTGCCCGCGGACATCATCGGCGTGTCGATCTACGAGCGCGACGCCGGCGCCTTCAAGTTCCACCCCGGCCCGATCTTCGCGCAGGTGATCCTCGCCGACGAGGTGAACCGCGCCACGCCGAAGACCCAGTCGGCGCTGCTCGAGGCGATGGAGGAGCACCAGGTCACCGCCGAGGGCGAGACGCGCAAGCTTCCCGAGCCCTTCTTCGTCATCGCGACGCAGAACCCCTCGGAGCAGGTCGGCACCTTCCCGCTGCCCGAGTCGCAGCTCGACCGCTTCCTGATGCGCATCGAGCTCGGCTACCCGGACCGCGACGCCGAGCGCGCGCTGCTCTCCGGCGTCAACCGGCGCGACATCCTGGCGGGGCTGGAGCACTGCATGTCGCCGGGCGAGCTCGTAGAGCTGCAGGACGACGCGCAGCACGTGCACGTCGCGCCGGCGCTGCTCGACTACGCGCAGGCGATCGTCGAGCACACGCGGCGCTCGCCCGAGTTCGCCACCGGCCTGTCGCCGCGCGCCGCGCTCGCGCTGGTGCACGCCGCGCGCGCCTGGGCGCTGATCGAGGGCCGCGACAAGGTGATCCCCGAGGACGTGCAGGCGGTGCTGCCGGGCGTCGCGACGCACCGCCTGCGCCCGGCGCACGACGCCACGCGCCGCATCGACGTCGGCGCGGCGCTGCTCGCTGCGGTGCCGATTCCCTAGAAGAAGATCGGGGACGGAGCCCGATCTTCCAGCCTAGTGCCCGGGCGCGATCACCTGGATGTGATCGCGGCTGACGTTGAGGAACGGCGCGGCGAGCAGCTGCCGGCCGCCGATCTCGAGCTCCCAGACCTCGGCGTCGGTCACGGCGATGAAGTCCTTCGCCTCGGACATGTAATCCGTCACCCGCGCGCCGGGCAGCAGGTCGATGTAGCCCTTGACGCGGTAGGAGCCGGTGAAAATCGTGACCTTGGTTCTCGTCTCTTCGCCTGGCATCTGGCCCTCAGCTTGAATGAATGACGTGCACGCGGTCGCCAACCCGGAGTGTGCCTTCCTTTAGCACGCGTGCATAGAACCGGCTCCACCCCGGGTTGACCTTCTGCGAGACCCGCACCACCCGCCCGTCGCGGAACGAGCCGGCGATGTTCTGGCAGGGCGCGGCGTAGCCGGTGAGCTCGACCGAGATTTCGCCGATGTCGAGCCGCACTCCCGGCCGGAGCTTCGCCCACTCGAGCCCGGAGAGCGTCAGATTCTCGCCGATCGTCCCTGGCGCGATCGGATGTCCTTCGGCGCGCAGCGCCTCGATGAGCTCCGCCGAGTAGAGCGACACCGCGCGCAGCAGCCCGCCGTGGTTCTCCAGATCCCGCTGGCGGTCACCGTCCACCCCATCGCGGCGCACGCCGGCTTCATGGCGCGGAATTTTCGGCACGCCGCCATCGGAGACGTTGATCGAATGCAGCATCCCTTCGTTCACGGCGGCCACTCTACCTGGGGCCGGCTTCCCGCAACAGCAACCCAGTGGTCGAGACGCGCAGCTCGAGCTCGGCGGGGCCGGCGACCGGGACGAAAGTCGCCGAGCCGTATTCCGCGTCGAGCAGCGCTTCGAGAAACGCGTAGCGCCTGCGCAGAGCGAAAAGATCCACCGGCCGGCGAGGTCGCGAGAGCGGACATCAGACGACCAGGCCGACGGTCGCCGCGGTCAGGCAAGTCGCCAGCGTGCCGGCGACGATGGACTTGAGGCCGAGGGCGACGATCTCTCCGCGGCGCTCGGGGCACATGGTGCTCAGGCCGCCGATCATGATGCCGAGCGAGCCGAAGTTGGCGAAGCCGCACAGCGCGTAGGTCATGAGCAGGCGGCTGCGCTCCGAGAGCGCGGGCATGGCGGCGAGGTCGAGGTAGGCGACGAGCTCGTTGAGAACCGTCTTCGTGCCGAGCAGCTGGCCGCCCGCCCGCGCCTCGCTCCAGGGCACGCCCGCGAGCCAGGCGAGCGGCGCGAGCGCCCAGCCGAGCAGCTCCTGCAGCTTGTAGGGCGCGATCATGAGGTTGACGAGCGTCACGAGCGCGACGAACACCACGAGCATGGCGACGATGTTGACCAGCAGCTGCGCGCCGTCGAGCGTGCCGCGCGTGAGCGCATCCACGCTGCTCGTGGACTCGGGCTCGAGCTCCAGCCTGCCGCCGGTCGCCTCGCCCTGCGGCGGCACCATGAGGAAGGCGACCACCAGCGCCGCGGGCGCCGAGACGATCGATGCGATCAGCAGGTGCGCCACCGCGTTCGGGATCAGCTTGCCGAGGATGCTGGCGTAGAGGAACAGCACCGTCCCGGCGATCGAGGCCATGCCGCCGACCATGATGGCGAACAGCTCCCCGCGCGAGACGCTCGCCAGGTACGGCCGCACGAAGAGCGGCGCTTCCACCATCCCGACGAAGACGTTCGCCGCGGTGGAAAGGCCCACCACGCCGCCCACGCGCATCGCGCGCTCGAGCAGCCAGGAGATCGCGCGCACCAGCCGTTGCAGCACGCCCCAGTGGAACAGCAGCGCCGAGAGCGCGCTCATCACGAGCACGATGGGCAGGGCGCGGAACGCGAGGACAAAATTGGAATTGGCATCGGTCACCGCGAAAGGCGCCGGACCGCCGCCGAGGTAGCCGAAGACCAGCGCGGTGCCGGCCTGAGTCGCTTTCTCGATTGAATTCAGAAAGTTGTTGAGCGCGAGAAAAGCCTCCTGCATTCCCGGCAGCTTGAGGAGCGCGAGCGCCAGCAGCAACTGCAGCGCAAGGCCCGCCGCGACGGCCCGCCAGGGGATCGCGCCGCGCTTCTCGCTGAACGCCCAGGCGAGCAGCAGCAGGCCGCCGATGCCGGTCAGCGCCTGCAGCATTCAGGCACCGAGCGTCGCTTCAATCGTGCGCTGGATCGCCTCGGCGGCGGCGCGCGGGTCGGCCGCGTCCCGGATCGGCCGCCCCACGACGATGTAATCGGCGCCGTTCCTGAACGCCTGCGCGACATCGACGACGCGCTTCTGATCCGCGGCGCCGCTTCCCGCCGGCCGCACACCGGGGGTCACGGCGAGCAGCCGCGAAGCGAACCTCGCCTTTATTTTCGAAACCTCCAGACCGGAGGTGATGACGCCGTCGCATCCCAGGTCCGCGGCGAGCCCCGCGCGCCTGAGCACGAGATCGTCCAGCGTCGCGGCGTAGCCCTGCTCCGCGAGATCGGCCTGGCTGGTGCTGGTCAGGACGGTGACGGCGAGGATCTTGATCTCGCCCTTCTCCTTCGCGGCGGCCTGCAGCGCACCGCGCTCGGCGTGGACCGTGAGGAAGGTGACGCCGCGGCCGCGCAGGTTGGCGACCGCGCGGCGCACGGTTTCCGGGATGTCGTGCAGCTTCAGGTCGCAGAACACGCGGTGGCCGCGCTTCACGAGCCAGTCGAGCAGAGTGAAGTACTCGCCGGACGTCGCGAGCTCGAGGCCGATCTTGTAGAAGCCGGCGGTGCCCTCGAGCTTCTCCACCAGCGCGCGCGCCTGCGCAGCGTCCGGCACGTCGAGCGCCACGATCAGGCGCTCGCGCGGGAGAATCGCCCTGGAAAGTCCTCCCATCGTGGGGCGCTATGATACAGGCATGGGGGAGATCCTCGTGCTCTACTACAGCGCGGGCGGCGCGGTGCGGCGCATGGCCGAGCTGATCGCCGAGGGCGTCGAGCGCGTGCCGGGAGCGCAAGCGCGATTGCGCACGGTTCCCGGGCTTGCCGCGGGTTCCGGCAGGGACATCGCCTCCGTTCCGGAAAGCGGGCCGCTTTACTGCGAGCTGCGCGATCTCGAGGCCTGCGCCGGGCTCGCGCTCGGCAGCCCCACGCGCTTCGGCAACATGGCCGCGCCGCTGAAGGCCTTCTGGGACGGCACCGGGGTTCTCTGGCACAAGGGCGCGCTCGCCGGCAAGCCGGCCTGCGTGTTCACCTCCACCGGCGCGCTGCACGGCGGCCAGGAGACGACGCTGCTCTCGATGATGCTGCCGCTGCTGCACCACGGCATGCTGATCGTGGGGCTGCCCTATACCAACCCGGAGCTGAACGCGACGCGCAGCGGCGGCACGCCCTACGGCGCGTCGCACTTCGCCGGCGTCGGCGACGACCAGCCGGTGAGCGACACCGAGCGTTTGCTGTGTATCGCTCAGGGAAAACGTCTTGCGGAGATTGCGCGGAAACTGACAAATGGAACATAAACTCGTCAAGCACGCGGGCGGATGCCACTGCGGCAAGGTGCGCTTCGAGGTCATGGCGCCCGCCGAGCTGGAGATCGGCGATTGCAACTGCTCGATGTGCAGCCGCACCGGCTACCAGCACTACATGGTGCCGCGCGCGCAGTTCCGGCTGCTCTCGGGCGGGGAGGACCTGGTCACCTACCAGTTCAATACCCGGACCGCGAAGCACCTGTTCTGCCGGCATTGCGGCATCAAGTCCTTCTACGTGCCGCGCTCGCACCCCGACGGCTACAGCATCAACGTGCGCTGCCTCGACGAGGGCACGTTCCGCATCACGGGCGTGCGCAAGATCGACGGCCGCAACTGGGAGAAGGAATACCCCGAGGGCCGTGGCAAGTACTAGCGCGCTGCGCGCGGCTGCGTCGGTGGCATTGATCGCGTTGCTGGCGCTCTGCCTCGCCTGGGAGCTGTGGCTCGCGCCGCTGCGCCCGGGCGGCTCCTACCTTGCCCTCAAAGCTCTGCCTCTGGCTTTTCCTCTGGCGGGAATTCTCGAGGGCAAGAGGCGAACTTACCAATGGTCGGGGATGCTCGCGCTCGCTTACTTCGCCGAGGGCGTGACGCGCGCCTGGAGCGAGCACGGCGTCTCCCGGTTTCTCGCGGCAGCCGAGATCGCGCTCAGTCTCGCCTTTTTTGCCGCCGCGGTGTCGTACGCTCGACTGACGCGAGCAGCCGCTTAGCCGCGGCGTAGATCGGCACTTCGACCAGCTTTCCTTTGACTTTTGCTCTCTCCTTGCCTTCCGTTCGGGCCCTTTCGAAAGCCTGAACGATCCTCCTCGCTTCCCGCAACTCAGAGGAGCTCGCAGAAAACACCTCGCTGATCGCGCGAACGTGGGACGGATCGACGACGCTTTTCATGCGGTAGCCCATCCTTTTCGCCCACTTCGCGTCCGCGACCGCGCCCTTCAGATCGTTGAAGGTGTAGGGGCAGTCGATCGCCTCCACCCCCGCGGCGCGGCACTGGGCGAGGAAGCTCGCGCGCGCCCAGGCGAGCTCCTCGCCGCCGCGACTGCGGCTCGTGCCCAGGTCCGCGACCAGATCTTCGCTGGCGAGGAGCATTGCCACGGTTTTGCTGCTTGCCTTTCCTATCTCGAACGCATTGATCAACCCCGCAGCGGTCTCCACGTTCGGTACCAGGTCGAACAGCCCTCCGGTCGCCTGCTCCAGCGCCCGCACCTGCCCGGGCGCGGCGACCTTGCTCATCAGCACCATGTCGGGACGGGCCGGCAACACCGACTCAAGATCGACGCGGCCGTCGCCCTCGAGCGGATTGATCCGCACCGCGGCCGCCGCGCCGGAACTTTTCCACATTCTGAACGCCGCCGCGGCGAGCTGCCGCGCCTTGGGCCGCAGCCCCGGCGGCGTGAAATCCTCCAGCTCCAGGATGATCACGTCTGCGCCCGAGCGCGCCGCGGCCGCGTGTGCCGCCGGATCAGCCCCCGGAACAAACAGCCATGTCCGTCTCATTGGGACATAATATGCAGTCCATGGACGCGAGGCGAGACAGCAGCGTGCAACGCCGTCTGGCGGCGATCCTGAGCGCCGACGCGCAGGGCTACAGCCGCCTGATGAGCGAGGACGACGCCGCGACGGTGCGCATGATCGCGACCTGCCGCGAGGCCATGACGCAGCTCGTGCAGGCGAAGCACGGCCGCGTCGTCGACATGCCCGGGGACAACATCCTCGCCGAGTTCGGCAGCGCGGTGGACGCGGTCGAAGCCGCCGTCGAGATCCAGCGCAAGCTCGCGGCATGCAACCGCGACCTTCCGGAGCAGCGCCGCATGCAGTTCCGCATCGGCGTCAACCTGGGAGACGTCATCGTGGAAGGCGGCCGGCTCTACGGCGACGGCGTGAACGTGGCGGCGCGCGTCGAGAAGCTCGCCGACCCCGGCGGCATCTGCGTCTCGGGCAAGGTGCGCGACGAGGTCGGCCGCAGGCTCGGCCTCGCGTTCGAGGACCTGGGCGAGCACGAGCTGCACAACATCGCCGGGCGCGTGCGCGTCTACCGCGTCGCCGCACCGGACGCCGCGCCGCAGCCGCAGGCCGCCGCGACGGCGCGGCAGGCCAAGCCCTCGATCATCGTGCTGCCGTTCACCAACATGAGCGGCGCGGCCGAGCAGGAATTCTTCGTCGACGGCCTCACCGAGGACATCCTGACGGACCTGTCGCGCTTCCGCGAGCTGTTCGTCATCTCGCGCAACACCTCCTTCAAGTACAAGGGCCAGGCAGTGGACGTGAAGAAGGTGGCGAAGGAGATCGGCGTGCAGTACGTCGTCGAGGGCAGCGTGCGCCGCGCCGGCAACCGCGTGCGCGTCACGGTGCAGCTGATCGAGGCGGAAGCGGACCGCCATCTCTGGGCCGAGCGCTACGATCGCGAGCTCGAGGACATCTTCGCGCTGCAAGACGAAATAACGCGGGCGATCGTGGCGGTCCTCCCGGGCCGGGTCGAGGCGGCGGCGCGCGACCGCGCCGAGCGCAAGCAGACCGGCAACATGGCCGCCTACGAGTGCGCGCTCGAGGCCAAGGTGCTGCACCATCGCTCGCAGCGCGAGGCGAACGCCAAGGCTTACGCGCTGATCGAGCGCGCGATCGAGCTCGACCCGAATTACGCGCACGCGCACGCCTGGAAGGCCTGCATCCTCGGCCAGCAGTGGGGCTACAACTGGTGCGAGGACAGGTCCGCCACCGAGCAAGCCATCGTACGCGAGCTCACCACGGCGCTGGCGCTGGACGACAACGACAGCGACGTTCACCGCATCCTCGCCGCGGTGGCGCTGGTGCAGAACGAGCACGAGAAGGCGACTCACCATCAGCGGCGCGCGCTCGCGCTCAATCCGAACGACGACCTCATCGTCGTGCAGCAAGGCGAGCTGCTCACATGGCATGGGCAGCCGCTCGAGGGTATCGATTGGATTCGCAAGGCGATGCGCCTCAATCCCTTCCATCCGGTGCGCTTCTGGAGCCACCTCGGACGCGCGCACTTCGTTGCGCGCCAGTACGCGCAAGCGCTCGAAGCCCTCTCGCACGTGCCCCTGGCCGACGCGCCCACCTGCGCGCTGATGGCCGCCTGCCACGCGCAGCTCGGCAACGCCGCCGCGGCGCAGAATCAGATGCGCGAGGCGCTCAAGCGCCAGCCCGGTTTCAACTGGATGGCCTGCGCCGCCACGCTCCACTATCGGGACGCAGCCGACCTCGCGCACCACCGCGAAGCGGTCCTGAAAGCCGGCCTGCCCGAGTAGGCCATCCCGCTAGAGCTGGTGCTGCGGGTTGACCCGCTCCATCTTGCTCGCCAGCTTGTTCAGCGCGCTGATGTAGGCCTTGGCCGAGGCGACGATGATGTCGGTGTCGGCGCCGACGCCGTTGACGATGCGCCCGCCCTTGGAAAGCCGCACCGTGACCTCGCCCTGGCTCTCGGTGCCCTGCGTCACCGCGTTGACCGAGTAGAGCAGCAGCTCCGCGCCGCTCTTGGCCACCGACTCGATCGCCTTGAACGTGGCGTCCACCGGTCCGTCGCCCTTGCTTTGCGCCTTTACCTTGGAGCTCCTGTGATCGAGCACCACCTGGGCGTGCGGCTTCTCGCTGGTGCTGCTGCCCTGGCTCATCGAGACCAGGCGCCACTCCTCCTCGCCCGAGGCGCTCGCCTCCTGCGACACCAGCGCCTGCAGGTCCTCGTCGAAGATCTCGGCCTTCTTGTCCGCGAGGTCCTTGAAGCGCTGGAACGCCTTGTTGTAGGCCTCCTCGCCGTCCAGCTCGATGCCGATCTCCTTCAGGCGCTGCTTGAAGGCGGTGCGGCCCGAGAGCTTGCCGAGCACGATCTTGTTGGCGCTCCAGCCCACGTCCTCGGCGGTCATGATCTCGTAGGTCTCGCGCGCCTTGATCACGCCGTCCTGGTGGATGCCCGAGGCGTGCGCGAAGGCGTTCGCCCCCACCACCGCCTTGTTCGGCTGCACCACGAAACCGGTGATCTGGGAGACAAGACGCGAGGCGGGAACGATTTCCCTGGTATTGATTCTGGTCTCCAGGCCAAAAAAATCCTTGCGGGTCCGGACCGCCATGACCACTTCCTCGAGCGAGGTATTGCCGGCGCGCTCGCCCAGGCCGTTCACGGTGCACTCGATCTGGCGCGCGCCGCCGATCCTCACCGCGGCGAGCGAGTTCGCCACCGCCATGCCGAGGTCGTTGTGGCAGTGGACACTCCAGACGGCTTTATCCGAATTTGGAATTCTTTTCCTGAGATTCAAAATCAATTCCCCGAACTGCTCGGGCACGGCATAGCCGACGGTGTCCGGAATGTTGATCGTGGTGGCGCCTTCCCTGATCACCGCCTCGAGCACGCGGCAGAGGAAATCCGGGTCGGAGCGGCTGCCGTCCTCGGGCGAGAACTCGACGTCCGGGCAGGCGTTCTTCGCGTAGCGCACCGAGAGCTTCGCCTGCTCGAACACCTGCTCGGGCGTCATGCGCAGCTTCTTCTCCATGTGCAGGGGGCTGGTGGCGATGAAGGTGTGGATGCGCCAGGGCCCTCTCGCGCCCTTCAGCGCGTCGATGCCGCGCTGGATGTCCTTGTCGTTGGCGCGGCACAGCCCCGCCACGACCGATTCCCGGATCACCTTGGCGATCGCCTTCACCGCCTCGAAGTCGCCGTTCGAGGAGGCCGGGAAGCCCGCCTCGATGACGTCGACGCGCATGCGCTCGAGCTGGCGCGCGATGCGCAGCTTCTCGTCCTGCGTCATCATCGCGCCGGGCGACTGCTCGCCGTCGCGCATGGTGGTGTCGAAAATGATCAAGCTGTCTTTTTTCATGGAATAGCCCCTTTCCG